>NZ_JBLWAB010000003.1:0-93416 GCF_048284645.1 Mycoplasma haliaeeti
GAATACATTAATTTTTTAAACGAAAGGAATTGTCCTAAATATCTTTATTAGTTCGATAAAAAAGCCTATGCCATAGGCATAGACTAATAAATTATATGTATGTAATGTGAATGTTGTTAAAGTAACTATCAGCTTGAATTGCATCTTTAAACTTGGTTGGAATTTTGAGCTCTTCTAAGCCAATATTTTTAAGAGCTTCTAGATTAATTTCTTTGGTATTCTTATTAAATATGATTTTCTTTATACTATATGGACTCTTTATTTCATGGCCAACTATATTTTTAAAAATATTAGGATCATCAAAGTACATTACATTAGATTGAGAAAGGTCAATGGCGTCAAAATATGATACTGTCTTATATCATTTATTAGTATTGCTATCATATCCTTTAACATTGTGCTTACAGCTAAATAAATCATCAATAGATGTAATATTTTGTGGCACATATAAAGTGGCTGGATAAGCGCTTTGTGATACTTTCAATGCAATTGCATCTATCATATTTGTGCCACTATAAATAATGCTATTTTCATAGTTATAGAATATATGGTCTTTATCATAATCTACTCAATATGTATCATCTGTAGTTGGGTTATAAACGAAGTTAAGTAAAACATTATTTATAGATATGCTATCAGGATATAAGGCAAGAATAGAAAGATTGAATGCTTTATTATTTTCATCAGTATCGTCACTCTTATTGCCAGGAACTCCTTTAAGGAGATACATTAGATTATGTTGTTTGAGGAATGTAACTAATTGAGTAACTTTAGGAGTAATTCAAGCATCGAAATCAAGTGCATTTGTAAGCTTGTTAAAAGCTAGAGAATATTTTGAATGTAATAAATTTAGTTCATTTAGCAAGTTGACATAATTACTCTTATAATCAATTTTAATAAGTTTGTTAATAACTTCAAATATATCACTTTGATTCAAGCCTTTGCTTAAGTCTTCATAATCTTCTTGGTACTTGTAGGCTATATATTTGTTGAATGCAGTAGCAAGGTCAGGACTATTAAAGAATGTGCTATTATCAATGTGATTATAAGTCTTGATTAAGAAATCTTTAGCAGCATTTGAAAAGGCTTCCTTATTTGCATATTTATTTACAAATTGTTCAGCTTTTACTTTGTATTCTGCTGTTATGGCATTATCTTGTTCAATGACATCTAACTTAAGTCCTACAATAATTTCAAACATCTCTGGATTTAAGAATATATTGTAAGTAGATTCTATAGTACTATTTGAATTCTTTTCTAGTAGAGCAGATAAGAGATTTGAGGTTTTAACAAAATAATCTGAACCAATATAAGTTTGATATACATCATTATTAATTGCATTAATATAGTTTGTTAGCGCTTTGAAATAAGCAACTATCATATCAGTCTTTTCGCTATCTTTAGCAATTGATTCAAAATCCTTTACAACTGAATAAATATTTTCAAGAGTTAACTTAGCATTTTTGCGAGCTAATGAAGCTGCAATTGGTAGATTTTCTTTTTCCACAAAGAAATTAGTTGGTATTGCCTCATATGCTTTGGTTAATTTTTCTTTATTACTATCACTTATAATAATAGCAGGACCAATTACTGTAGATGAAATAGATTTAACATATTTAAAGTTAGGGTAAGTTTTGCTAAAAATTTTTGAAACACCTTTAAATTCTAGACTGTAATTTAATATTAAATCACGACTGGTTTCTGGTTTAGTGATTGAATCAACTTTAAAATTAACAACAGGTTGTTCACTAGTATATCCAAAATCTGATTTATCACTGATATCTTGACGATTTAATTCACTTGGTAACTTAGCATTAATGGTTTTAACTTGTAAAAATGCTTCATTGGCTTTGTTTAAGATTTCTTCAAAATTAATTTTAAATCCGGTATAGCTTTTACTAAATCCTTTGTTAACATCTCCGGCAACAATATTGTAATGCAGTACTAAAGTATTGCTATTAATGTCTTTATGAATTGAAACAGTCTTAAATGAGTATTTACTATCTTTTGGATAATTAAAGTCAGAATTATCATCAATATTAGATAAGTAAAGTTGATCAAGAGACTTGCCATTAATTGTCTTGATTGAATTAAATTCACTGTTAGCCTTAGTTATTAAATTTTCTCAATTAGGCTTAAATCCAGTATAAGTACGCGTAAAATCTTTTGTTACATATTTATATGTAATACTGTAAGACAAGGTAACTGTATCATCCTTAACTACAACATTTTTTACTTTAAATGTAGCATCATTAGCAGGGAAATTAAAGTTAGAAGTAGTATTTATTTCACTAGCTAGTAATTCATAAATAGGTTTGTTATTAATTGTTTTATTAGCTAAGAAATCATTATTTGCTTTTGTTATGATACTATCATAGTCAGCTTGAAAGCCTTTTAGTCTAAATCCTCGATAAGTTTTTTCAAAATGTTTAGTTATACCTTTGTAACTAATTGAGTAGTGTAGAACTAAAACGTTGCTAATTCCTTTGTTAATAGAATCAACTGTAAAAGTTGAATCAAGGTCTGGATAATTAAAGTCAGAGTTACTATTAACATTTTCAATAACTATTTGATTTACTGGTTGACCATCAATAGTATTGATACGATTAAATTGTTCTGCCTTTTGTACGATTTCTTTACTGATTTCTTCGCTATTATTTTCCGAATTTGGCTTACTGCAAGCCTTTAAGGGAATAATAATTGCACATAATAGACCAGTAACTCCAAGCGTCACACCCCCAGCAAGTAGAATTTTTGATCTTTTGTTCATTTTTTTCTCCTAGAAAAACACTTGTTTTTCTATTTTTATTATATTAAATTGACAAATCTATATCGCTATATGAAATTAAATTGTGGAACAAGCAAGCATAATTTTTTCACCTTATTTATAGGCATTTTAAGAATGTGCTTATAAAAATACATTTTAAAACTAAGTTTATTTAGCGAATTATTTTGCTGCCAAATTGACTTTTATAGCTAAAATTAAGTTAAATATAATTTTTAGTTATAAAGCTTTATGCAAATAAAAAACTACATGAATATTATTTTACTCATGTAGTTTATATCTTTAATCCTATGTAATAGGCACTATATTATTTTAGTCAGCTGTTGGAACTGGTTTTTCTCCAGCTTCAGCAGGAATGTTAACCACTTGTCCTTTTAGTGTATCTTTATTTGCAAATTCATCAAATGTTTTTTCGAATTTACTTGCATCTAATTTAACATCAGGTGTTAAGATGTGCTTTACAAATTTAATTGTTTCTTCAATTAAACTTAGTCCTTCATACATTAATTTAACTTCATCTTTATCTTTTACATAGTTAAGCATTGTGTAACCATCTCCACCTGCAGCTAAATAGTCATTTGTACAGATGTAGTAGTATTTGTTAGGATCAATAGCTTTTCCATTAATCTTAATTGTACCTTCTTTTGCTTTTCACATGTATTCTTGTTTTTGTGTTTTAGGGTTTAATTCCTTATTAATTTCAACTTCATATGTAACGTTTGAAGATAATTGTGAGAATCCACCTGATCTAGCTTTAGAAAGTCCGTATTTAATAGCTTGTAAAGCTCTATCACCTTTAACTTGGATTACATTAGGTCTATTTCCAAATGGTGAAATTCCTCTCATTTTTCCATATGTAACTTCACCTTTAGTGATGTTTTCACGTAATCCACCACCATTCATAAGTCCAAATGTATTATCTAGTGAAGCAGCTTCAGCTCCTTCTTGTCCTTCTCAGGCTTTGGTATTCATGTAGTTTCATGCAGCAGCATTAGTAAATAACATACCTAAAGTTGTAGGTTCAACTCTACCTCTTCAGTATGGCACTCCATCAATATTAACGCTATCTGTGTGCACAAAGTCTTGTGTAGAAGTGAAAACTACTTTATCATTTTCAGCTTTATAAATGTCTTCTAGTGCTTTAAGAAGTTTTTCGTTTGGACTATTAGGGTCAATTACATCATTAATTGTAGCAACAGCAATTTCGTACATATCTCTAAGCACTTGTTTTTGACTAACAATTTTACCTGTTTGGGTATCAAATTCAAGTTCGATATCTCCTAGATATTTAGTGTAAGCTTCGGTTTGTGTTACATAAACATCTTTATTATCATTGTTATTAATGTGGATTAATGTGTGTGAGTGTCCATCTAAAATTAAGTCTAGTTCATTATCAGTGTGTGCAGCTAAATATTCAGATGTTCAAGCAGCATTAGATCTTCCTTTACCTAAGTGTGCGATACAAATAATAAAGTTAATATCTGGGTGTTCTTTTCTAATTTCTGCTACTACTTTTTTAGATTCTTCAACTGGTTCTGTAAATTTAACTAGTCTTGAGTTTCTTGGGTGAGATGTAACACTTGTATCAGGAGTTGTAAGTCCAAAGATACCAACTTTAATTCCACTTTCTAGTTCCTTAACAATATAAGGTTTGAAAGCACGTTGTCCAACTTTGCTTGCATCATATCCTTCAACTGATTTTTGATCTTCTGCTGATAATTCTTTATAGTAAATATTAGCTGATAAAAATGGCATAACTTCTTTTTCTTCATTAAGTTCTGCGTTAAGGTCTAAAACGTGTTTTAATCCATAGTCAAATTCATGGTTACCTACAGCTATAGCTTCATAGCCAATGTTTCTAGCAATGTGAGTAATTGTTTTACCTTTATCAGTATCTGAAAGAGGTAATCCTTGAATCATGTCTCCAGCTGAAAGAAGTAAATCACGGGCTTTACCATTTAAATATTCTCCAGTGCGGATCATACCTGAGTAAAGTGAGTATTTTCCATCATCCATCTTAATTCTTCCATGTTCATCATTAGAGTGGAAAATTTTAATTGTTTTAATTCTTGAGTTAGCATCTTTTTCAGCTTTTCTTAAAAGATTAAAGGCTTGGTCATGTTTAACACTTAATGGTTGTAATTCATTTGTAACTCTAGTTTTAAGTTCGTTAATACCTTTAGTTTTTTCAGTTTCATCTTTTAAGCCTTTAACTTCTTTAAGTTTTAATGCTAGTTCTTTTAGTTTAGCATCATATGCTTTAGAAGCTTCTTTGTATTGATCTTTAGCAACAGCTAAAATGGCATTGGCTGTAGCTGTTTTTTCAGCTTTTAATTTTTCTAATTGTGCTTGAACATCTTTAAGTTGATCAGCACTTCCTTTACTATCGTTAAGTTGAGCTTCTAATGCAGCAATTCTGCTATCTAAGCTACTTTTTTCACCTTTTAATTTATCTAATTGAGCTTTGATTTGATCTTTTTCAGGATCGTTACATGATACAACTGCTAATGGTAAGGTAATTGCAGCTGTACCAAGAGGCATCAATTTTAAAAATCATTTAGTTCTGTTTTTCATATATGTTCTCCATAATTTTGCGTATTTAATTGAATACTACTTTGATTTTATAATAACCAGATAAAGGTAAAAATAAATAGATAATAAATGTGGAAATATATTTGTTTTTTCCACATTTGTGAGAATTTCCACATCATTTGCATAAGAAAGATATAAAAAAAGCTAGTATTACTAGCTTATTATTATTCAGATAAAGTTAATGTTAAATCAAAATAACTAGCAGGAGTTGCATTATCTGGTGCACAGATAAAGTACTTAAATTCATACTTATTTTCTTCCTTAAGGAATTCAGAACAATATGTACGCATATTTAACTCGTGTAGTTGTTTAGTTTTAGGATCTAAGAAAGTAACATTAACTTCACCAAAGGCATTGTGTTTGATTTGGACTGTGGTTTGATTGGTATAAACCCAAGCTTCAGAATCATAAATATCAATCCGATTGGTTTCGTTATATTTTGGCTCTTTAAAAATCAATTCTACAGCTTGTTCTTCTTCGTTTCAGTTACGATTAACAGGCGCATCAAATTCAATAATTTGAATTGCTTCTTCATTAATCTTTTCTTCACCATTTTCTGTAAAAACAGGCTTTATTATAGACTTAAAATTAATTTTCATAGTGAGCTAATCTTTCTTTAATTACATCAGCACCAAATAGTCAAATAGCTTTAGCTAATTCAGGCCCATGTGAAACACAAGTAGCAGCAAGTCTAATTGGCATGAATAGATTTTTACCTTTAACACCAAGTTCTTGTTGAGTTTGATTAATTGCTTCTTGAATGCTTGAAATAGTAAAGATATTATTAGCTAAGTTAGCTTTTAAATATTTAGTAAATGTAGCAACTGTTTTTAAATCAGCTTCATTAAATTCTTGTTTTTCAAATGAAGGCTGCATGTATAAGTCTAAGTGAGATTTTAGTTCACTTGTAGTAACCGCACTAGATTTAAATGTTTCAACAAAAGTATCTAATCAGTCAGCATCAAAAGCACTAGCATCTAGGTTCATAAGTTTAATTAACTTATCATTAGGTTCGTTTTTAAGGTATTGTTTTGAGAATCAATCCATCTTAGTAATATCAAATTTAGAAGGGCTTTTTGATAGTCTAGCTGGATCAAATTTTTCAATAATTTCAGCTTGAGACATCACTTCACTAGCATCAGCTGCAGTTCATCCAAGTAAAGCTAAGAAGTTGAAAATAGCTTCAGGAATGTAACCTTCATTACGGTAGTCTTCAATAAATTGTTTAGTTTCTAAATCACGCTTTGAAAGTTTTTTACCTTCCATGTTAGTAATAATTGTCATGTGACCAAAAGCTGGAGTATCTCAGCCTAACGCTTGATATAAAGCAAGTTGTTTAGGTGTATTTCCGATATGTTCTTCACCACGTAAAATGTGAGTAATTTCCATATCATGATCGTCTACTACTACAGCAAAGTTGTAGGTAGGATATCCATCTGATTTAAAGATAACTCAATCAGCAATTTCATCAGAATTAAAGCTAATTCTATCTCTAACCATATCATCTCAAGCTAATTCAACATTTTTAGGCATAACTAGACGATAAGAAAATTCACCAGCAGCATCTCTTTTAGCTTTTTCAGCATCAGAAATTTTTAATCAGTTTTTGTTATATCTAAAACTTGGAATTCCTTTAGCATCTGATTCAGCTTTTTGAGCTTCTAATTCTTCAGTAGTATCATAAGCTTTATATGCTAAACCTTTAGCTAATAATTCTTCTAGTACTTGGTTATATCTGTCTAACTTTTCACTTTGACGATATTTTCCATATTTAGGATTTGGATTAAGTGGACTTTCATCAGGTACAATTCCTAACCAAGCAAGGTTAAGAAGTTGAGATTCCTCACCACCTTCTACATTTCTCTTAACATCTGTATCTTCTAATCTAAAAACAAAGTCACCATTGTAGTGTTTAGCAAATAAATAACAGAAAAGGGCTGTTCTAGCTCCCCCAATGTGTAAATATCCAGTAGGACTAGGTGCATAACGTGTTCTAACTTTTTTAGTCATATATTCTCCTTTAAAGTAGTTAAATTATAAATTAATTTAGATATGTGTTATTAAATTTCTTTAAGGCTTTATTTGCTTATTTGTAAGCAGAAAATAAAGCCTAGTAATACTTAAAACATTGACTGGGATAGATTTTTCAATATTAGTTATTAAGATTATTTACTACCACACAACTGTTTAATATGAATATTAAAAGAATATAATTAAATTAGGAGGTTATAAAAAGTATCTATTTTTATATTTTTTAAACAACAATTATTAATTACCTGAGTAATTGAATTAGTTAATTGGATACAAATTAATTAGCCTATAACATAGGGATATATATTTTGTTATATTACAATGTACTTAGAAATCTAAATTTAGAACAATTATGAGGGTAAAATTAAAAAAGGAGATTACAATGTGACGTAAAAACTGATTAAAATTCTCAACCTTATGTGTCTATTTAGTTATTTTATTTTCTATTATAATAGCCTTACCTATTTATTATCTCGATTTAGTTCCATCAGAATGACCAGGCTTGCCAGAAGGAATTCATAAACACTATGGTGGTGGAGAATTATATATCTTTAAAGATTTTGGCTTTTGATACATACTTAGTTTATTTATATTAACAAATAATATTGTCTATTTACGTTTAAATAAAAATAGTTGATTTACATGCCTTCTTCCATTTTTCGCTGAAACTATCAAGATAGAATATTCATTTACTTATAAAATGAAATTTATTACATTTCTATTTGTGTATGGTTTTATAGCAATTATATTGATCACAGGAACTGTTTTACAATTTGTCTTTATCTTCATAAAAACATATCCAGTAAATTCTATAACTATTATTGCACTTGTTACAAGTATATTTATGGCTCTTACTATTTTCTTATTCATCTGTATTCTAGTGTTTGATGGTTATCAAAAAATAGCTTTAGCTAAAAGAAACAATAATGTAGCTGCATAAGTAACATAAAAATTATGAATTTATAAAATTTCAATTTAAACCAAACATAGTCACATTTTCAAATATAAGATGTGACTTTTGTTTTAGTTTCAAAAAGACTATGCCAAATCAAGCACAATATAATTAGGTGTATTTGTCTTATATAAATAGCATTTTGCTTTGATAGCTTATTTGTCATTAACAAATCGGACCTGAAATATTATTTCAAAGCTATCTAATTAGTAAGGGCTTAAATTGAGTTAAAGTATCTACTTGCTTAAAAATATAAAAAAGAACATTTTTTATTATCACATATAAAAAAAGTTCTATAATAATACTGCATCGTTAGCTCAGTCGGTAGAGCAGCTGGCTCTTAACCAGCGGGTCGCAGGTTCGAACCCTGTACGATGTACCATTTCATCTTTGATGACTAATTCTAGCCTAGTTATGCTTAACTAGGCTTTTTAATTAAAATTTTAGTGCTATAGGTGCTAAAAAGTAGTAGAATAAAAAGGATATTAGCTGTTGCTAATAATCTTTTTTATTTATTTTTTAAGGAAGGGAGGAAAAAATGAAAAATATCTTTTCTAAGAAAAAAGAAAAATCAAATGATAGCGAATTTAACCAAGAAATGCGTAATCTAGTTGAAGGATATGATCAAAGTGGTGCAGCACATATTCAAAAACGTAACACTTTATACAAAAGAACTAGAATGTCTAACTTTGGACTTAAATTAAATCGCTTTTACTCACAAATGCCAATGTGAAAAATAGTTACAATCACTATAGTAACAGCTATTTTCTTTGGGATTATCAGTGTTTTCTTCGTTAAGAACGTTGGTATTTATAACTTTGGTTTAGCTGCTTTTGGACAATCTGCTGCTAAAATCATTGTTGTTAACTTAAAAGAATCTCAAGTTAGCGAAACTGTAAGAAACTTTATTGACCAATTCATTTTCTGGGTTGCTTATATTATTTTAAGTATTCCTATATTTATATTTGGATATAAAAAAGTTGGTAAGTTATTTACAAACATTACAATTTTATTCCTAGCAGTATCATCATTAGTATCATTCTCAATCGGAATGATTCCAGGAGCTAATGCTGTTTACATTATCGGGGATTATTCAAATGTTAATGTTAAAAACTTCTTATCAGACTATAAGAAATCATTAAGTAGCATTATTCCTATGCAATGAACAGGGGCTGATGCAGGTAACACAATTGCCTTAATGCTTTACTCAATCGTATATGGATACATGCTGGCTTACATTTTTGCAATTATCCAAATTATTGGTGGTACAGCTGGAGTTACTGGGGTTATTGGGGAATGATATGCTAATGCAAAACAAAAATCATTCGGTGCTATCTCAGGATACATGAACATTATTATTGTCTTTATAGCTGTTGCTATCGGGTCATGATTACCAGGTTCATTATTATTACAAGATGCAAAAACAAATATGACTGAAGCTCAAAAAGTGTGAGCTGCAAGTTTAACAGCTATTCAATCTAATGCAGAAATAACAACTGTAGAAGGACTTAAAGCATCAGTATCTGAAGCTGCAAAAAACATTAACGGAATTAACTTAACAAACTTTAATGAATTTAAGGACATAGATTGAAAAGCTGCATTTAATAATAAAGCTGACCTTGTAAATTACTTATCATTAAGCAAGGATTTTGCAGCTGCAAATGAATTATTTAGCAAAGCTTGATCATTTGAATTATACTTATCACCAAACTTTGTTGCTACAATTTTAGTTAACGTAGTTTACATCATGATGCTTGATAAGCTATATCCTAAATTTAAACTTGTTCGTGTTCAAATCTTTACAAAGAATGCTGACTTGATCAGAGATATTATTAACAATGATAATAAAATTGTTACAGGTATGACTATATTCCCTGCAAAAGGTGGATATAAAGGTGAAGACCTTCAAGTTATTACATCTATCGCATTATTTAGACACGTGCTTCGTATTATTAAAGACGTACGTAAATGCGACGAAAATGCCTTTATTTCAGTTTCAGAAATCAAGAGCATTGATGGAAATATCTACTTACCTGAAGATAAATTCTAAAATTATAATAATAGAGCTACCTAATGGCAGCTCTTTTTATTTAATCTTATTTTCTAGCAATGTATATATTTGACTGAGAGAATTTTCATCTAAATGTCCAAGATGAAATGGGATGAGCAGAATTGAAATTTCAATTTCTTTACTTAGACAAAACCAAGTAGCTTTCTTTTCTTTGTAAACAATTTTTTCTTCATGTACTTGATTATCAAAAGAAGGATAAATTAAGAACCCTTTCTTTAATTTTAAAGCTTGACAGTATGCTAATAATTGATAAAGATTCGCATTATGAATTTTATATTGTCCATTATTATATGTTTTGGGAATAATGTGCTTAATTTCAATTGCACAGGTTGGTTTGTTTTTATGTGAAATTAATAAATCTGGCTTAAAATCAAAAGTATTAGTTAGATAACTAGTGCTTGAAACTTTAGTTAAGATATTATTGACCACAGGTTGATAATGAACATTATCACTACTATTAGCTAGGTAATTTTCGATAAGACTATAGATAAAAATTTCAAATAAAGTAGTCTCAGGTATATAAAACTCTAATCGTCCATTTAATTTAACACTACTAAAAATAGTTGTATAAAACTTATTGATAAATTTTAGCCTGAAATTCAAATCCTCTGGTTTGATAATATCAAAATCATTTTCTAGCAATTCATGGAATTTATTGCTTCCATTTGCTAAATTGAACAGATAAGTTAAGTAATCAGCATTATTTTGCAATTTCTTAACTAATTGTAATGAAGTAGTATCTAATACATATGTCTTTTTTACAGCTTTTAAATATTCTTTTATTATGTAATTTAGCTTAAAGAAAATATTAGTTTGTGCTTGAGTTTTATCACTATCAGAATGAAGTATTTGGCAAAAAATCAAGAATAATCAACTGTCAAAATCACTACGGAAATTAGCATTTTGATTTCCTTTTTGATTTCCACGGTGATCAGTTATGCAATAAATATTATGGTATCAATTTAATCCATTATCTTTATTATGCAGAAAATGCTCAACACCTAATAAACGTAATTTCTGATTTTTATCAAAGAATCATTTTTGTGAAGCAACATTAGCATTAGTGATGATTTTATAGTTTGCAGAGCTGAAGAAAATGAATTCTCAATTTATATCTTTTTGTTCTTTCATAATTTAATTATACCCAAATTTAAGGCATAAAAAAATCATGCACAGCATGATATATGGTGCCCCTTATGAGAATCGAACTCATGATGGTTGGTTACGAGTCAACTGTTTTACCACTAGAACTAAAAGGGCATGGTGGAGATAAGGGGAATCGAACCCCTGTCCACATTATAAAGGACTTACTACGTCTACAGTTTAGTTTGCTTTTAATAACACCATAAGCCTAAAGCAAACTAAAAGGTTTTATGATGTGTGACAAATTTCATGCAAGCTTGTCAACCTTTGCACTATCCTCTAACCGACTTATAAAACCGAGGAATTTCTTATAAGCCACTAGTTCGCAAATATTAAGCGAAAACTAGGTTTGTGTTGTTGTAAGCAAAAACCATTGGGTTGATGCTTGATTCTTTTTTAGCGTTTCCGTTTAAAAAGTCTAGAAGTATTATAGTCTACCAAACTACTGCAATAATAAGGCTCCATAACATGTCGAAACCATTATATCCCCATAAAGAAAATTGTATTAAAATAATAAAGTTTTAGCAATTTTTTTATTGACTTCTTCTTTAATAATTTTAGCACGCTTATCATATTTTTTAAGCCCACGTGCAAGGGCTATCTCTACTTTAAGACGTGACTTTTCATTGAAATAAATTTTAAGTGGAATGATAGTTAAACGTAATGTGTCTTCTTTAAAACCAATTTTACGTATTTCGTTTTTATGCAAAAGCAATCTACGATCTCTGGTTTCATCACATTTTACTTGCATATATTGCTTAAAATAAGCTTCTTTAAGGTACATTTCACCTTTATAGATTGAGCAAAAGGCATTAGTAATATCAATGCTTGAAGCACGTGCTGATTTAACCTCTCAGCCCATTAACTCAATTCCAGCTTCAAATTTTTCAATGATTTCATAATCATGATAAGCTTTTTTATTATTTGCTACTATTTTCATATACCTATTTTACCTTAATATTGGTACTAAAGTCAAATAAAAACAGCTATTTATATAGCTGCTTGAATTATTTATTCTTGTTAAATGATTGAGTAATTAAATCAAAGGCATAAGTTGGGTTAGTATTATTTGTGAATGAAAACTCACTTTTACCTAAGTGTAGATGTCCAATATTTGTTACATCTCTACAAATTTGCTTAGAGTCATTAATTTCATTTATATTTAAATGTAGCCCAACAACAATTTTAGATACTCTTGGAGCTAATGATAAGAATGATTTATCTTTGATTTCATAAACAATATAAGTTTTGGTGATATAACGATTCACATCTTCTGATAATGACATAGCATAATCATCAATCATATGAAATATATGTAAAGATTCCTCACTTGTATTGAAGTCATTAATTGTATATTGTGCTTTTTGTTTAGGCACAAAGTCTTTTTCAACAGTAGGAAAAATTCAAATTTTTACTGCTTCTTGTGCTAAGATTGAACCTCTTTTATCAATTTGATCAGGGTTTCAAACTTGTATATCATTTTCAATAAAATATTGATTTAACTTGTAAGGAGTTTTTTGAATTCCACCCTTCATAGTTAATTTTGTTAAGAATGGTCTATTGCTTAGCTCAGAATTATAGTTGGTTAAAGTTAAATTTCCTATTCTATCACGATATTGTTCCTGGATAGAACGATAATTCTCTCCCAACATTTTTTGCCATTCAGCTCCTAGACTCCCTTGAGGTAAAATGTGCTCAATTGTAGCTGTATCAATATTAATATGATTTTTATTATCATATTCTTCTAGAGATTTTAAGATGTACTTCTTATTTAACTTCTTATAAACATTGAATGTCTTAAAGTCTTGCATGAATTCATCATCTCTTGGAAATCTGTCTTTATCTCTTAAACTAAAGAAATACTCATTAATAGATTTTGAGAAGTTATTTAGGTCAAGATGGCTAATTAATGAAGCAAATATTTTATTTAATCTATTACTTGGGAGGCCACATACATTACGACGTATAATGAAACTAATTGATAATTGTAGTCCTAAACAAAGATCTTCTTGAGTTATTTTTCCGGCTTCAAACAAGTCAATTAATTGCATAAAAAATGGGTAAGTAATGTTAATTTGTAGTCCTTTTATGTTACCTAGAATTGAGCTAACTTCTTTATCATTTCTATAATATCCATTAATAATTTGCTCGTATATTATTGCTTTTAAATAGAGGTCTTTGCAGACTTCTAGATTTTTATTTTCAATTGTTAAATTATTAAAGTATGCTTGGAACTGTTCATATAATTGATCTTTATTAGGAATAACCCTAGTCTTCATTGTTAAATAATCGCGTATAAAATTATCTGCAATTTCATTATTAAATGTATTGTTAATTGTAAATAATTCCTCTAAATTAATTCAATAATCATTGTAAATATGTTCTTGCTCTTTATATTTTAAGTTCATGAGCAAGTAATTTCTTATTAAATCTGACCCAGTTAAATTCTTTCCTGTTGAGTTAAGAGATTCAAAAATAGATTGTGAATCTTCATTTTCTTTATTTAAAATAATTTGAACTAGGCAAATTTGATTAATAGCTTCCACTAATTCATTACATTTAATTTTTGAATTTTTGATTTTCTTCATAAAGAAATCATAAGCAGACATGATTAAAGATGCTTTTTTGTCATGTGGTTTATTTTCTATTAAAGAAACTAATGCTTCTTGGTCATTTTTCCTTGATTCAATCCGATTATAAGTATTTTGTCTGGTTGATATAGTTAAATAAGTGTCTTGAATTATCTGTGCTTCATAATTTTGTTTATTATCTAAATAATAATCCCTCAAAGCTGCAAATAAGATGATAAATGTGGTTAATCTTTGCTGTCCATCAATGATAACTAAATCTTTAATAAGGCTTGCCGACATTTTTTCTTCTACAGAAACCATTGCTCCAATAAAGTAATCTTTCTTCTTAAAATTATGTATTTTAATAATATCATCTCATAGTCTAGACAATTTTTTTTCAGTTCAACTATAAGGCCTTTGATAAATGGGTATGATGTATTTAGTTTGCTCTGCAGATAATATATCTGATATATAATTTTGTGCTGTTTCCATAATTGTTACCATATCTATTATATATTTATCGAACCTAATTGGAAACTAAATAATTAAAGGGAGAAACTTAATTTTTAATTAACTATTGAAAAATAATTTTTTAATGCATATTTATGGGCATAGAAATTTCCAATAAAAAATTATTACCTTTTTTATTTAAAAATGTATAATACTGCCCTTTTTTGCAAAATACTATATAATTATATTAAATATATTTAGTATATAAATTTTGAAGAAAATTAGGAGAAAAATGGACAAATCATACAACCATAAACTTGTTGAAGCTGGCATCGATAATAAATGGCAAGCTAAAAAATATTTCCAAACTCATGATGAGGCTAAAAGACCTTTTACAATCTTATTACCACCTCCTAATGTTACAGGTAAATTACACTTAGGGCATGCTTTAGACGTATATATTCCTGACACCATTATTCGTTATAAGAAACTAAATGGTTTTGATGTACTTTGACTTCCAGGTATGGATCATGCTGGAATTGCAACTCAATCAAAAGTAGAAGACGAAATTTATAAAAAAGAAGGCCTAAATCGTCACGATTTAGGACGTGAAGAATTTATTAGACGTGTTTGAGAATGAAAACATGAATATGCAAATTTATTCAGAAAACAATGATCAACAATTGGATTAGCCTTAGATTATTCTAATGAACGTTTCACCTTAGATGAAAAAGCTAATGAGGCAGTCTCAAAAGTATTTGTTGACTTATACAATAAAGGCTTTATTTACAAGGGAGTAAAAGCAATTAACTGAGACGTTAAATTGCAAACAGCTCTTTCTAATATTGAAGTAAATAATGAACCTACAGAACAAAAAATGTATTACATTAAATATCCAATTGAAAACTCAAATGAATATTTAGTTATTGCTACAGTTAGAACTGAAACTTTACTTAGTGATGTGGCTGTAGTTTACAATCCAGAAGATACTCGTTACCAACATTTAGCAGGTAAATACGTAATTCACCCAGTTACTGGAAAACGTTTACCAATTATTGCGGATAACTATGTAGAAATTGGCTTTGGATCAGGATTAATGAAACTTAGTGCTCATGCTGAAGCTGATATTGAAATTATGCAAAAACTTGGTTTTGAAATTTTAGAAACCATTGATAAAGCTGGAAAAATTAATTATCCAGAAAATGCACTCTTCCATGGAATGGAACGTTTTGCAGCTCGTGAAGCTATTGGACAATATTTAGCTGACAACAACTTACTTGAAAAGGTTGAAACCACCATTTCAAATGTGGGAATTTCAGATAGATCTAAGACACCTGTAGAAATATTGGTATTGCCTCAATGATTCGTTAAAATGGAACACTTTAGAGATTTAATCTTAAATGACTTAGATTCAGGTAAGGGAGTTGAATTCTTCCCTAAACGTTTTGAAAACACCATGAGACAATGAATGGAAAATGTTTATGACTGAACTATTTCAAGACAATTATGATGAGGGCACAGAATTCCTGCTTGATATGACGCTGCTGGTAACATGAAAGTGCAAGTAGCTTGCCCCGGAGAAGGCTGAGTTCAAGATCCTGACGTGCTTGATACATGATTCTCTTCTGGATTAGCTCCATTTGTCTTTTTAGGATGACCTCAAGATGATAAATTGGTTAAAAGATACTATCCAACTTCTTTATTAGTTACTGGATATGACATTATCTTTTTCTGAGTTGCTAGAATGTACTTCTTTGGGCTTGAATTTATGGGACAAAAACCATTTGATGAATTATTACTTCATGGATTAATTCGTGATGCTCAAGGTAGAAAGATGTCAAAATCATTGAACAATGGTGTTGACCCAATGGATATGGTTGATAAATATGGATCAGATGCTTTAAGATGATTCTTAATTACCAATACAACTCCTGGACTAGATATCAAGTTTAGTGATGAAAAAGTTGAAGCAGCTTGAAGAGTTAATAATAAACTTTGAAATATTGCTAAATATATCTCTGATTTACCAGACAATGACTGCGATCAAACTGATGCAGATAAGTGAATAATGGAAAAATTAGCTTATTTAGAAGCTAAAATCAATACTCACATTAAGAGCTATGATTTTGCTGTGCTTGGAACTGAAATTTATCGTTATTTATTTAACGACTTATCAGGTTGATATGTTGAATTTTTAAAGACAGCATACTCAAAACAAAGTGCTATGGAAGTGCTTAGAAAGACCTTAATTGTGCTTCATCCATTTTTACCATTTATCACAGATAGACTATACAGTGAAATCTTTAAGGCTGAATTACTAGAACAAAGCTGACCTAGCTTTGAAATTGAAGCTCAAGCTTCTTATATTAACGATGTTATTTCAGTAGTTACTGAAATTAGAAAATATCGTGAAGACAACAACATATCTAAAAAAGAAATTATTTTATATAACTTAGTTACTGAATTAAACCCAAATGCAATTGCTATGATTAACAAGATGGCTTATGCACAAGTACAAGCTAACCTTGATTATATGATTGCACTGGAAAATAACACTTTATACATTAAACAATCTGATGAAACTAAAGCAAGAAATAAAGAAATGCTATTAGAAAAGATTGCTTTTGTTAAAAGTGAAATTGCCCGTGCTAAAGGCATTTTAAGCAATGAAAAATTCGTTGCTAAAGCACCTAGAGATAAAGTTGAAGCTGAAGAAAACAAACTAAAGAAATATAGTGAAGAACTAGAAAAATACGAAGAGGAGCTAAGATGCAAATATTAAGTGGAAAAGAATTAGCCAAAAGCGAATTAGCAAAATTAAAACAAGAACTAATCGACTTAGAATTACCAAGAGCCTTAACCATGGCAATTATTCAAGTTGGTGATAATGAAGCTTCAAATAAATACATTAAACATAAATTAAAGGTTGCTGAAGATTTAGGAATTGAAGCAACTTTATACAAATTCCCAGAAGACATTAGTCAAGATCGTTTATTAAAGAAAATGGATCGTATTAATGAAAAACACGATGGAATCATTGTGCAATTACCATTGCCAAAACACCTACCTACACAAGTTATTTTAGATGCTGTTCCATATGATAAAGATATTGATGGATTAACAAGCAAAAATGAATTCAGATTATATAATGATCAACCTGAAAAACACTTTGTACCAGCCACAGCCCGTGGTGTACTTGAATTAATGGAATACTACAAAATTGATGTGGAAGATAAAAAAGTTTGTGTTGTAGGTCGTTCACATGTTGTAGGAAAACCTCTAGCACACATTATTAAACGTATGGGCGCTACTGTAGCTACATATAACGAAGAAACTGGAATTAAAGGAATTGAATCTGGTGATATTGTTATTGTAGCAATCGGAGTAGCTAAATACATTAAGGCTAAAAACTTAAAAGAAGGTGCTATTGTAATTGATGTTGGTACAAACTTAGATGATAAATTAACTAGCGAACTTTGTGGTGATGTTGATTTTGAAGATGTAAAAGACAAAGTAGCAGCAATTACTCCAGTTCCTGGTGGAGTTGGACCAATGACAGTTGTTTCATTAATGAAAAACTTAGTTGATATTATTAGATAGAAAGTGCAATTGCACTTTTTTATTTGCAAAATAAAAATCCCTATCTGATAGGGATAAAGGGATTTATAATGCTAATTAGTTAGTTTAATTTCTTTTAAAGCTTGATAGCGACATGATAAAACTAAATAAATTTTTAAATTGCGATTTAAACTATTAATTGAACTATCCTCGCTTGCATATAAAATAATAAGCAAGCTAATTAATCTAGCTAAGAAATATGCATCTATTAGGATTAGGGCCAATCAGATTAAAGCAGCAGCAATACGTTGCGTAAGGCTTGAAAATGTTTCTCCGAAGCATGCCAATAAGAATGCCACAAGAAATGCTGCTAATAAAAATGAATTTAGCACAATAAAGGTAATAGTTCAGGTTTTATTTTTAGTATTTTTAAATGATGTAATAAATTCACTAGCTTTAGCATTTAAGTTAGTGTTTTGTTCTTTCATAATTCTCCTTATATTCTTATTATATAGAATATTTCCATACATTGTGAAATTAAATCTTTTTGACCTAAATTTCAGAAGCAAAATTAAAAACTCAGAGGGCTACTCTGAATTTTGAATTATTATAAATCGATATTTTTAACGTATTTAGCATTGGTTTGAATGAATTCACGTCTTGGTTCAACACGTTCACCCATTAAGGTTTCAAATACTTGATCAGCTTTATAAGCATCTTCAATTTGTACTTGAAGCATCTTTCTGTTTTCAGGATCCATAGTTGTTTCTCACAATTGTTCAGGGTCCATTTCTCCAAGCCCTTTGTAACGTTGAATAGTAATCTTAGTATTTGGATTTAAATCAGCTAAAATAGCATCTTTTTGTGCATCGTTGAAAGCATATGCAACAAACTTGTTTTGTTGAATTTTATATAGAGGTGGTTGAGCAATATAGATGAAACCATGTTCAATTAATGGTTTAAAGTATCTATAGAAGAATGTTAAAAGTAGAGTTCTAATGTGAGCACCATCGACGTCAGCGTCCGTCATAATAACAATCTTGTGATATCTAAGTTTATTAATGTTAAAGTTATCTCCAAGTCCTGTTCCAAGTGCTGTAATTAATGAAAGAATTTCTTCATTAGCAAGCACTTTTTCTTGACGAGATTTTTCTACATTAATAATTTTCCCTCTTAAAGGTAAGATAGCTTGAGTTTTTCTATCTCTACCCATTTTAGCACTACCACCAGCTGAGTTCCCTTCGACTATGTATAGTTCAGAAATTTCTGCATTTTTAGAACTACAATCTGAAAGTTTACCTGGAAGACCACCACTTTCAAAAACATTTTTACGTCTAGCATTTTCTCTGGCTGCATTTGATGCTAAACGCCCTTTTCTAGCTGTTGTAGCGATTTCAATAATCTTCTTAGCTAGTTCAGGGTTTTCGTTTAAGAAACGCTCTAAAATAGGGCTAAATACCTTGTTTACAGCTTGTCTTGCATCTTTAGAACCAAGTTTTCCTTTAGTTTGCCCTTCGAATTCAGGATCTGGGTGTTTAATTGAGATAACTGCAGTTACACCTTCAAGTAAGTCATCACGAGTGAATTTTTCAGCATCAGTCTTAATAATTCCGTGTTCAATTGCATAGTTATTAATTAGTCTCATTAATGAATCATAGAATCCTGATACGTGGCTTCCACCTTCGTGAGTTGAAATGTTGTTAGTATATGAAATAACATTCCCACGGTATAAGTCTGCTAGATATTGCATTGCAACTTCTACACCAATAACAACATCTTCATCTTTGTTGTTTTTAGCTGTGTATTCACCTTCAGCATAAATTACTGGTGTAACAGGTTTATATCCTTCATTTAACTCATTTACGTAGTCAATAATACCATTGTCGTATTGAAATTCAACTTGTGTATTGTCACGTAAGTCAGTAACTGAAACATAGAGTCCTTTATTTAAATGAGCAATTTGTTTAGCATGGTCAATGATTAGTTCCTTATCAAAAGGAAGTTGTTCCATAACTAAGTAATCAGGGTGGAATTGAATTTTTGTTCCTGTTTCTCCAGGATTACATGTACCAATTACATGAGTTGATTGAATAGTTTTTCCACCATTAGCAAACTCTGCAAAATAGATGTTTCCATTTCTCTTAACTCAAGCTTTAAATGAATCACTTAAGGCATTAACTACAGAAGCTCCAACCCCGTGCAATCCACCTGATACTTTATAGGCATTAGATTCAAATTTTCCACCTGCATTTAGCTTAGTTAAAACAACTTCTAACGCTGAGATCTTAAATCTTTCATGTGTGTCTACTGGAATTCCACGTCCATTATCTTCAACAATAATTGAATTATCAGGATTAATGGTAATATCAATTCTGCTTGCAAATCCAGCCATACATTCATCCACAGAGTTATCAACGATTTCTCAAACTAAGTGGTGTAGTCCAGATTTAGAAGTAGAACCAATATACATACCTGGTCTTTTTCTAACGTGTTCAAGTCCTTCTAGAAATTGAATATTACTTGCATTATAGTTATTTTGTTCTTTATTTTGTTCGGCCATTTTAGCTCCAATTCTAATAAATATTTATATTTATTAGAATTATACCTAAATTTTAACTTTTTCCAAATTGCACCAGTTTGACAACAAAAACAAATAAGCCTATGGGGTAGATAAAAAAATAGCAAAATTGCTATCTTTTAATCAACATGAAAAACATTATTAATATCTTCTTTTCAAAATCCTTTTTTCTCAGCTTGCGCTTGTTTTTGGACTTCGATTATATACTTGTAATATTCTTTTTCTAATGATGTCTTAGTATAGTAAATAGTTTTCTTAGTGTTATCAATATATCAAACACGTGCCATACCATCAGCAACTTGCCTTACACCAAATTCAGTTGCAAAATCTTCTTTGGAATTTGAAAATAAGAATGTAACTCATCTACCATAAATATCAGTTCCAGTCTTATGGATATAAAAGACTCAGTTTTCTTCATCTAAAATATTCATAAGATTTTGCTTAGCAGCTTGGGCATACTTATTTTCAAGCTTAGCTAACTTAGCATCTTTTTCAGGTTTACCTTTAAATGTTTCAGGAGTATCAATTCCTCTAAAACGTAGGCCTAAAATTCTACCAATGTTTTCTTTATGATTTGCTTCTTTTACATGGAGTGGTTGTTCAGCTTTGCTAGTATCTTTACCACTATCTGGTTGTCCTAAAAAGATATTATAAATAGTATCTCCATCTGCAACATGATTATCCATTAAGACTACATAATTTTGAGGTAAATGATCTCTCATAAATAATTTATATCTTAGCAATGCGTGATTGTAAAGATTATTAAAACTTTTAGCATCACTATTAGCAATAAAATCAAATCTGCTATTAGCAAAATCATTATTTAACTCCTGCATAAAAGCTTTATATTTTGCTTTACTATCAGCTAGTTTTAAGTCATTTTGAAGAATAAAATTAGATTTTTCAATCATTTTATCTAAAGAACGATTGAAATGCATCCAAGCTTCAACTAGGTCATGATCTAGTATATTTTCATTTGAAAACACCTTGCTCATAGCCTTAAAGTTATTTTCTTGTTGTGTAATATATGCTTTAGCTTGCTGCTTGTTTGCATCCCTTTGTTGTCCTAAAGTATCTATTTTATTTACTTGAGTGTTGAGGTAATTAAGTAGTGGTTGATATTTAACAACTTCCTTATGATTTAATAAGTTTTCTCTAGCGTACTTAATTGCTTTGGAACTTAATTCTTTAAGTTCACTATCAGGTTGTTGATTTTCATTTGTTTTAGTCTGATTACATTGAGTGGCAACAGTTGGGATAAGTGCGCTTAATACAACTGTTGGTAAAAGTAGTTTTTTAAATTTCTTCATATATTAATTCTATTATTTTTCTAAATAAGCAAAAGAAAAAGGCCTAAGCCTTATCTTGTGATCCAAATTCAAGAACTTTTTCTTTAATTACTTTACACATAGCTTCATATCCAGGTTTGTAAAGCTTTCTAGGATCATAATTTTTACCTTCTAGGTCTTTATTTGAAATAATAAATTCTCTGATTGCTTGATGATTTGCAAGTTGAAGTTCAGTATTAACATTAATTTTGGTTACACCAAGAGAGATAGCTTTTTGAATTTGATCTTTTGGAATTCCACTTCCACCATGAAGCACAATTCCCATTCCTGTTTCAGTAGCTAGTTCAGCTAGCACATCAAAATTAAGTCCAGCTCAATCTTTTGGATAGATTCCATGAATGTTTCCAATTCCAGCAGCTAATACAGTAATTCCTTGTCTACTTAATGAAACAGCTTGATTTACATCTGCAATTTCACCAGCTCCAATTATTCCATCTTCTTCACCACCAATTGAGCCAACTTCAGCTTCAACTGACATATTACGACTTGCAGCAAGGAAAACAAGTTCTTGAGTTAGTTCCTTGTTTTCTTCAAATGGTAAATGTGATCCATCAAACATAATTGATGTAAAGGCTTCTGATTTAATTGCTTCGACACAAGCATCAAATGAACCATGATCTAAGTGGAGAGCAACTGGAATTGAGATTTTGAAATCTTTAATCATTCCAAGTACCATACCTGAGACAGTTTCAAAACCACCCATGTATTTTAAAGCACCTTCAGAAACACCTAAAATTACAGGTGATTTCATTTCTTCACAAGTTAATAAAATTGCTTTGGTTCACTCTAAATTATTAATGTTAAAGTGAGGAATAGCATACTTACCTTTTCTTGCTTTTTTAAGCATATCTTTTGCATTTACTAAAGCCATAATTACCTACTAAAATCCAGTGTTTTTACCTTGTCATTTATCATTAGCTGTTCTTTGGAATCTTTTATCAACAGTTAATAAACGATGTAATTCACCCATCTTTGTTTCTCTTACTTTTTCGTAAGGTTTTTCTTCAGTAACGAAACGTTCTTCTCAGTCTGATTTTAATTCGTTTTCTACAGCATCAAAGATTTCGAAAAATGTAAATTCTGCTGTAGGGTTTGAATTTACTTTATTGATTGCAATTTCTAGCATTGTTCTTTTTGACATATTTTCCCCTTAAAGTATTTCTATTATACTTGATTATTTTAATATTACATTGATTTAGGAGCTGAAACCCCAATAAGTTTAAGTCCTAATTCTAAAACAATTTGTACAGCTTGAACTAAGTAAGCATAGGTACTTTGATCTTGATGGTTAAGTAACTTAGTTTCTGCATAAAAACTATTGAATAGTTTAGCTAAGTTAATTAAGTATTGAGTCATTAAGTTAACTTTTGTAGTTGAGATAATTGTTTTGATTAACTCATCAAAGTTATCTAGTTCAACAATTACTTTTTTAGCTTTGTCAGTGAATTGAATGTTTTCATTAATAGCTTCTTTATTTAGTCTTTCTAGTAATGAAATGGCTCTAGAGTGAGCATATTGAACGATGAAAACTGGGTTCTTAGAATCTTGCGAATTAGCAAAATCAATATCAAAGTCAAACTTGTTATTGATTTCTCTAGTTAACATCATAAATCTAATAGCATCAGTTGATGAAACATCCATTAGGTCAGCTAAAGTAACGCTAGTTCCAGCACGCTTAGACATTTTAAACTCTTGACCATCTTTAATCAATCTAACTAATTGAATTGTTAGAATGTTTAGGTTTTCAGGATTAAATCCTAAATATTGCATAGCTATCTTCATTCTTTGAATGTAACCTGAGTGGTCAGCACCAAAGATGTTAATTAAGTTGTTGCATTTCTTAAACTTAATTTGGTGATAAGCAATATCTGGTAAGAAATATGTATAGTCACCATTTGATTTAACAAGAACACGATCTTTATCATCACCTAAGGCTTCGGTTTTTAAAAATAGTGCACCATCTTGTTGATATGTAGCATCTTTTGCTTTTAAATCTGCTAATGTTTGTTCAATTGCACCTGAGTTCTTAATTGCTTTTTCACTTGAGAAAGTATTAAAGCTAACATTGAAGTGTGCTAAATCATCTTTAATCTTATCTAACATGATTTTTGTAGCAATTGTTGCTAATTGTTCACGTTTTTGATCATTTAGTTCAATAAAGAAATCTCCATATTGATCTTTAATTTGTTGAGCACCTCAAATAATATCGCTTCCTCTGTAGCATTCTTCAGGCATTGGATGTGAGATATTAAATAATTCACAGTATCTAACTCAAATTGAATTAGTTAACACGCTAATTTGATTTCCAGCATCATTAACATAATATTCTGCTTCAACATCATATCCAGCATGTCTTAAGACTCTAACTAATGAATCACCAAAAGCAGCTCCTCTAGCATGTCCTACATGTAAGAAACCAGTTGGGTTAGCTGAGACAAATTCAACATTTAATTTGTCACCTGCAATATAGTTTCCTCCAAAGTTATCTTTAGCTGTAATTACTTGTTGGATAGTTTGCACAAAAGCACCATTAGCTAGCACTATGTTTAAAAATCCAGGACGTGCTACATCAATTTGACTAAATAAGCTATCTTGAGCAAGAATTTGGGCAATTTTTTCAGCAACAATAGTAGGATTTTTTTCTACAGCATATTGTTTTACAATAAAAGCTACATTAGTTGAGAAATCATATTGAATTTGATCTGTGTTTAGATTTTCTGGCACATTTGGTTGAACAACATTAAAATTTAGATTTTCAATTTCTAGTTCTTGATTGAAAAAACTTTGATCTTGTAGTTGTTTTAAAGCCTGATTAATAGCAAGCTTTACTTTTTGTTTTAATGACATCATACTCCTTAAATATAGGTAAATTAATAATTTTTTATATTATATAAAATTATTAATTTTGTATAGTTTGAAACATTAAAATTTTTATATCTTATATATAGCTTTTTTCAAGCTTTTAAGGTGTAAATATAATATAATTACATAAATTAATAAGGAGAATAGATGATTAAAGTTTATACCTGTGGTCCAACTGTTTATAATGATGTTCATATCGGAAATTTAAGACCTATTTTAACAATGGATTTAATACTAAAAGCACATCGTGCATTAGGCAATGAATTTAATTTTGTGCACAATATCACTGATATTGATGACAAAATTATTAATAAAGCTATTGCAACTAATCAAAGCGAACAAGAAGTAGCAACCTTTTATTCTAATAAGTATCTAGAGTTACTACAAAAATTTAATGTTGATACAATCACTCATTTAGAATACGTCACAGCTAATATGGATTTAATTGTTGCTTTTATTCAAAAACTTTTAGATCTTGGAGCTGCATATCAAGATAGTGAAGGAAATGTTTGATTTGATGTAATTAAATACCAAAATCACTATGGCGTAGTCTCAAACCAAAAAATTGAAAATATGATTTCAGAAGAAAATGAATATAGCAACCTTAAAAAATCACCAATTGATTTTGCTTTATGAAAAAAGACTAAAGTAGGGGTTGTGTATGATTCACCTTTTAGTAAAGGAAGACCTGGATGGCACACTGAATGTGCTGTATTAATATATAAACATTTTGGGAAGGAAGGGGTTGATATTCATAGTGGTGGTATGGATTTAACTTTCCCTCACCATGAAAATGAAAACATTCAATTTTATGCCTTAACTAATCAACCAATTGCACAAAACTGACTTAGAACAGGGCAAATTAATCTTAATGGTATGAAGATGTCTAAATCATTGCAAAATGTTATTCTCCCTAAAGACTTCTTACAAAACTATAGTCCAGATGTATTAAAAACCATTTTCTTACAAAATGGCTTTACTAGTGAAATAAATATTGATAGCAACACCCTTGAATCAGTTAATGCTTTAATTAATAAAATTAAACGTTTATATTTTGCTGCTTATTTAGATCAAATTAACCTTAAGGACTATGACATAGAGTTATTTGTACAAGCAATGCAAGCTATTGCTAACTTAAGATTTTCTGATTTTAATAAGTTGATTAATGAAATTATTAAGCAAGCAAATAAAACTAAAGAAGCTAAATACTTTGCTACAGTTATGCAAATCTTTAATGTTTTAGGCTATGAGTTTAATCAAATTGACTTTGCCTCATATGCTAATATTTATCATCAATGAAAAGAATTACTTGCACAAAAGAACTATCAAGCTGCTGATCAATTACGTGAAATATTGGTGAATAATAATTTAATCTAAGGAAGAAAATGAAAAAAGAATTTAATAAAAAAAATAAGCCTTTTGTCAAGGAACGTTTTGACAAAAAGACCATGGACAAGCCAGCAAAAATTGTTAGTGAAACCTTAATTTGAGGAAAAAACTCAGTAATGGATGCTTTAAATAGTAACTTAAATATTTCAAAAATTTATGTTAATGAAAACTTTACTAGTTTTAAAGTTGATAAGCGCTCAATTACAGTAGAATTTGTTCCTAAAGCTACTTTAGATGAAATGTCTAATAATGCTAATCACCAAGGATATATTGTAGCTATTAAAAGTATCAATTATTCTGATGTTGAACAACTAATCAAAAGAAAGCCAAATATTGTGTTAGCTTTAGATCATATAGTTGATCCACAAAATCTAGGAGCAATTATACGTACAGCTAATGCAGCTGGTATAAAGGATATTTTACTTCCTAAAGATAATGCAGCTGAAGTAAATTCAACAGCTTTAAAAGTTTCTTCTGGTGGATTTGTTGGAATGAACTTTTATAAAGTTAGCTCATTAAGCGCTGTACTTACAAAATTAAAAAATAATTCATACTGAGTATATAGTACTACCTTACAAGAAGGCTCAGTTGACTATAACACAATTAGTTATCCTGACTATACAGTATTAGTTATGGGAAATGAAGGTAGCGGAGTAAGTAAAAGTGTACTTGCTGTTACTGACCAATGTATACATATTAACCAATATGGTACTGTACAATCTCTAAATGTTTCAGTGGCAACTGGAATAGTAGTATTTGAATATTTAAACTCAAAAAACAAGTAAAAAAAATTGCTTGTTTTTTCTTTGCAGAAGAAACAAGCAACTTTCGTTTTTGTAAAATAAAGTTGGAACTTTCGATTTCTTAAAATACCATGGAGATCCTCAAGAACGAGACATATTAAGGAATAGGGGTATATAAGAAATATTTTAAAAATAATACCATAAAAGTGATAACTTTATTAATCAACTAAATAACCTAAGATAGAAAGTTCTTTCGTCTTTAGTTATTTAATATCATCGAGGCAATATTTATTTGCCTCATAATTATTCTATCAAACCTGGAAAGAAAATGTCATAAAAAAAGCAATTTCCACATTTTTTTATTTGCTCCCATTTTATGGGGCTATTCATCATAAAAATGTGGAAATTTCAAAAAAATATTTTTATTTTTAAAGAGAAAAATTAAATATTTTTTTAAAAACAATCTAGTAAAATAAAATTATGACGATAAATTGATTATATATTATTGTAATCATACTAGCTGCATTATTGTTCTATGCAGCCTTTAAAATGTATGGTTACTTCAACTTTATTAAGGCAGGATTCAATATTGCCTGAGTAAGAACACAAACATTTTGAAAACTTGGACTTGCTAGTGCCTACTTTGGACTTATCATTATTTTATTTGCATTATATGCAAGTGGAGTGCTTAAGATAACTATTTGAGATAAGACAGCGTATGTACCTTATGCTTTTAGCCCAATTGGAGCATTTGCATTAATTAGCTATTTTGCATTAGTATTTTACATTGCAATTGTTGTCTTTTCTCTCATTGTATTATTAAGTAAAAAAGAAAGAATCACAATTACTTGACAAGACGTGTGTGATTTAGATGTTGACTCATTTAATTTAAACATTGATAAGACTTATATTAAGAATAGAAATAGTTATACTATGTTTAAAGACTATATAACTAATTCAATGATGTTTAAGAAACATCCAAAAATCTTTGCTTCAAAAGTAATTTACTATGCTTTAATGTTTATTTACTCATCACCAGTATATGAAAATGCATTTAAAAAACAAGTTGATCAAAATGAAGAAACAGTAGAAGAAAATGAATTTGATAAATTGTTAGTTTCGGAACGTCCAATTGCTGAATTATTTAGTGACAATAAGCAATATATTACCTATGTAATTAAGACTGCATATCAAAAAGTTAATACATTTTATCCACTTGATGAAATTTCATTTAAGAATGCTGTAATAAAGGCTTTTAAATAGCCTTTTTTTCTTGATATTTATCACTTTTTTATAAATTAATATAGTAAAATAAAGCTATGGGTAAAATAGGTTATAAATCAAAGCAATCTGCCCAAGAAATTCCCTCATTTCAAAGGTTAAAATATTTAGCCTTGCAAGACAATAGTGAGCTTGAAAAAGAAGTGAAATGAATTAGCAATTTTTTTGGATCAGACTTAGTAGAAATTAAACATTTTAACATCCAAGCTTGTCAAGAATGATGTGATGAGCAATCTTTTATAACCGATAAAAAGCCAATAAAACACGTAGAAGAAGAATTAAACAAAATTGAAGTTGAATACTTGAAATTGACAGACTGTTTCATAGACAAGTTTCCTTTCTATCAAACTAATGAAAGAAACAAAGTTTTCTATGAATTAATAAATTCTCAACCCAATAATACTCAAGTAGCCAACCAAAATTTACAAGGCACAAATACTACTCGAGTTAAGGTTAATAAGCTCGAAATCTAATTTTGTGCATTTTTATTTATTTATTGTAGGAGCAAACATGAAAGTTAATATAGCAATCGACGGGCCAAGTGGGGCTGGAAAATCAACCATTTCAAAGGAACTAGCGAAACGTTTAGGGTACACATTTATCAACAGTGGAAGTGCCTACCGGGCAGTAGCTTACAATGCTAACAAATTAGGAATTGAATCACATGATACTGAAAAAATCATTCAATCACTTGAACCAGGAATGATTGAATTAAGACCTAATGATGTAACTTTACTAAGAGGTGTAGACATTTCACACGATATTAGAGCAGATTACATTTCAAAAATTACACCAACTGTAGCTAAAATTCCTGAAGTAAGAGAATTTGTAGTTGACTTTATTCAACATATGACACTTAAAAGCAAAGGATACATTATTGATGGTAGAGATACTACTTTCAAAATTATGCCTCATGCTGAAGTTAAAATTTTCTTATGAGCTAGCGAAGAAGAACGTGCAAGACGTAGACTTGAACAAAATCAAGCCTTAGGTTATAACACTGACTTCCAAGAAGTACTTTATGAAGTTAAATTAAGAGACGCGCAAGATATGAACCGGGCAATTGACCCGCTTCATAAAACAGCGGACGCTATTTATGTCGATTGTACAGAAATGACTTTAGAAGAAGTTTTAGATCACATCCTACAAATTATTGATGATAAAATTAAAACCCTACAAGGAGGCAATAATGCGTAATACAGTAGCTATTATAGGGAAACCAAACGTTGGAAAAAGTACATTTTTCAACAAACTAATTGGAAGAAAAGTTTCAATCGTACACGATGAACCAGGGGTTACTCGTGATCGTCTTTATGAAAAGATTCATTGAGCTGGTAAAGAATTAAAAATCATTGACACCGGTGGAATTGAAATCGAAAATAGACCATTCCAAGAACAAATTCAAATCCAAGCTAAAATTGCCATTGAAGAAGCTGATGTAATCATCTTCTTATTTGATGGAACTAGTGAAATTACTAATGATGATTTATTTATCATGAACATTTTACGTAAAAGTCATAAACCAATCATTGCAGTAGCTAATAAACTAGAAGATAACCAACAATTTGACTATAGTTGATATAAATTAGGTGTGGATCACATTTTTCCAGTTTCAGCACTTCATGGTGAAGGAATTGGGGATGTGCTTAATAGATGTTTAGAAGACTTAGATTTTAGCGAAGAAGAAAGTGTTGAAACATTTAATCTTGCAATTATTGGTAAACCTAATGCTGGAAAAAGCTCATTGTTAAATAATTTAGCTAAAGAAGAACGTTCAATTGTTTCTCCAATTGCAGGGACAACTAGAGATTCAGTTAAATCACTAGTTGAAATTGATGGAAAAGTTTATAACGTAATTGATACAGCTGGAATTACTAAGAAATCTAAACTAGTAGAATCAGTTGACCACTATGCCTTAATGAGAGCGATGAATTCTCTTGCTGAAGCTGACTTATCTTTAATTGTGATTGATGCAACTCAAGAAGAAGTTTCACACTTTGACTCACGTATCATTGGATATGCTTTAGAAAATGAAAAGCCTATTATTGTAGTAATCAATAAGTGAGACTTAGTTGAAAAAGAAACTAATACAATGGCACAATATGAAAAGAAACTTAGAAACAAATTCCACTTTGTACCATGAGTTCCATTTGTTTTCATTTCAGCTAAATATAACCAACGTTTAAACAAATTATATGAAACAATTAATATGGTTAGAACAAACCTTGAAAGAGATATTAAACCTTCAATGCTTTCTAACTTAATTATGGAAACACAAATTATTCAACCTGCTGTACCATTTAATGGTGGTAGATTAAATATTTACTTTGCTCGTCAAGAAAGAGCTAAGATTCCAACATTTACATTCTTTGTTAATAACAAGAAGTTCTTACACTTCTCATACCAACGTTATTTAGAAAATCAACTTAGAGCAACTTTTGATTTTAGAGGTTGTCCAATTAAAATGAACTTTAAAAACAAACAAAACGCAATGGAATAATACTTAAAATTAGACTAAAAAATCTAGACAACGAAGTCTAGATTTTTTGCTATTGAAATTGATTTCTATAGAAAGAAGTTTCGCGTGAGATCACAATAAAATTCAAAATTCAACTTACAATTGGGAAAAAGAATAAGAAAATAAATGAAACTCAAAGCAAGGTTTTATTGTCTTGTGAAACATATGAAGTTAAAGTGGCAGTAGTTACTAGCATAATAATAAATACTACAAAAGTAGCTAGATAGATTGCACCAGAAAAGACTGTAGCTAGTGTTCTTAGCACTCCTAATCCAGTGTCTGTAACATATATAGGGATTGTAAAAGAAGTTGTTATTATTACTAAAATCAGGTGAATAATTGTAACAATTTTGAGTTGCTCTAAATTTTTTATTTTATTCATATCGCCTCCTAGGATTTAGATATTATAGCAGCTTTTGATTCCGTGTTAGCAATAAAAAAATCAGACAAAGCTGATTTAAATTAAAGTGCAATATCAGAAATATTTAGTAATTGAATTGAATTACCATTTACTTTATCTAGTGTAATAATAACCCCATTAATTTGGGTGTTATTATCACTAACCTTAAAACGTTCATGTGCATTGTAGCGCATCTTGTGGTAAACTTCATCAAAATTTGCTCCAATTGCACAATTCATTGGTCCTGTCATTCCAGCATCAGTAATATAAGCTGTACCTTTAGGTAAAATACGAGCATCGTTAGTTTGCACATGGGTATGTGTTCCACAGATTGCATCAACTTTTCCATCTAGGTATAAGGCAAAAACATTTTTTTCACTTGTGGTTTCAGCATGGAAATCAACAAAGTGAAAATCAGTTTTTTGGCCAACTTCTAGCAATTGATCCATAGCATCAAAGAAGTTATTAGCTTGTGATTGTTTTCAAGGTGACATTAATTCATTAAAAGTAATTCCCATAATAGAGGTTACTCTTAAAGTATTTCCTTTAACTTCAAATACTTTACTTCCTTGTCCAGGGTAATCAAAATCAATGTTATAAGGTCTAATAACATTACTGTTATCAATAAAGTTTTCAATATCGCTGTTAGCTCAAACATGGTTTCCCATGGTGAAAGCATTAACTCCAGCATGTGAAAGTCTATCGTAATCGTTTTTATCTAATCCTTTTCTACCAGTTACATTTTCACCTTGTGCAATGGTGAAATCAACTGAAAAATCTTTGATTAGGGTAGGTAGAAATTTTTCTACAGTTTTCACACCTGGTTCTCCAAAAATATCTCCTAAAAATAAGATATTAATTGCTTGATTTTTCATATCGTTCTTATTATAGCAGCATTATTTAAACAAGTAAAAGAATTCTATCATTAGCTAGAAAAAAACAGCAAGAATTCTTGCTGCCTAATCTTATTTATTCTTCTTTTTATCTTCTTCTAAATTCTTATTAATCTTTTCCATTAAGGCATTAATTGCTGCAGTGGCTGATTCTTCTAGAATACGAACTTGTTCCAATGTTTTAGCTTCAGTTTGGACTCTTTCTTTTGAAAAGATCATTTCTCCTGCTTTATAGTCTTGGTCAAAATATTTAACGTTGAAAGCTACTTTTTCTGGGTTAGCTACATCAATGTGGTAAATTCTAGGACTATCAGTTGAGATTGCATATGATTTAACATCATCAATAAAGCTATGTTCAAGCACATCTCTTGCAATTAAAGTTGCTTCATCACTAGTAATTTCAGCTATTGAATCCACTGAGAATTTTTTAGCATCTTTAAAAATAGGTTTTCCTTTAATGTTTTTAGGCACATAAGGAAATTTATCAGCTTTAATCTTAACAATTTGACCATTGTTAGATGCTAGTGCTAGTAAACCATCAGCTGCTGTAGTACTAAAGGCTTGTACTTTATCATTGAGAGATAAATATACCCCTTTATTTCCTTTAGCTTTAGGTCCGTATTGAGCTAAATCAGTTTCACTATATCTTGATACACAACCATTTTCGGTGAAAATTACAATATCACGTGAGCCATTGCAAATAGTTGCATTAACTAATTTATCACCTTTTTCCATGGCAATAGCTGTGTAAGAACGATTGATTCTAGATACAGAAAAGTCTTGGAGTAAGGTCTTTTTGAAATATCCATTCTTAGTTCCTAGTGCAATATAAATTAGAGAGTCTCAATTATTGATTTCAAAAATTGAAACAACTTCATCAGCTAGCAAGAAGTCAGCAAAATTAGATAAGTGGAATCCTAAATCTTTTCATTTTGATTCTTGAATCTTATATGCAGGAATAATCATGTAATTTCCAAGTGCTGTAAATATTAATAGGTTGTTAATTGAATTTACTTTTCCAAAGAAAATTAAATTATCATCATCTTTTAAGTTATAAGTTTCAAAGTTATTTGAGTCAACTACTCTTTGAGATAGACGTTTAATATATCCGCCACGTGAAAGACCAATATTAATCATTTCTTCTTTAATAAGGTCTGTTTCATTGTAACTAAAGTCAAATTCTGCTTCAACAATTTCAGTTTTTCTAGGTTTAGCAAAAAGTAATTTAAGTTGACTTAATTGATCAATAATAAAGTCATTAAATTTACTTTCATCACTAAGTAGTAGGTTAATACGTTGAATTTCAGCAACTAATTCAGCTTTTTCATTTAAGTAAGCTTCTTTATCTGTTTTACTTAATCTATAAAGTCTTAATTCAGCAATTGCTGTAGCTTGATTTTTAGTAAAGCCAAAAGCATTAATTAAGTTTTCAATTACTCCAGCTTTTGAACCTTCAGTTTTACGGATAACTTCAATTACTTTATCAGTAATTTCAGATACCTTAATAAACCCTTCTACAAGTTCTAAACGTAATTTATATTTTTCTAAATCATAAATTAATGTTTTGGTTTTGATATCTTTAACGTGTAGGATGTAGTTATCAATAAGTTGCACAATTCCTAAAGTGCGAGGAGAATTTTGCACAATGCAAGTATTATTGTATGAATAAGTAACTTGTAAGTCTGTTTTTTGGAATAAGTAAGTAAGAATACTATTTTCGCTAGCGTTAGCATCTAAAGTAATTAATATATTAATTCCTTCACGATCTGATTGGTCTTTAATTTCTAAAATACCATCAATATCTTTGTTGTTAATTATATTATCAATATCATAAACTAATTTAGATTTAACTACGCCATAGGGAATTTCGGTAATTTCAATGTACTTGTATTTATCTTTTGAATAAGTTGTATATTTAGCAAAAAGTCTAATTTTATCCTTTTGGTTTCTTCCGGTATCAAAGGCTTCTAAAATACCTTTTGTTCCCCGAATAATTCCTCCAGTTGGAAAATCAGGTCCTTTAATAAATTTGACTACATCATAAAAAGTGGCGTGAGGATTTAAAATACGATAAATAGTTGCATCAATGATTTCACCAAGGTTGTGTGGTGGCATATCAGTCGCCATTCCGATAGCAATTCCCATTGATCCATTAACAAGTAAGTTAGGGAAAATTGATGGAAGCACCGTTGGTTCAACTTCGGAGTCATCAAAGTTAGGAGCAAATTTTACTGTGTCTTTTTTAATATCTCCAATAATGAATTCTGAAATTTTAGACAATCTAACTTCAGTATAACGCATAGCAGCAGCTGGGTCATTATCAATTGATCCAACATTTCCATGCATATCTAGAAGTGGTAGATTCATTTTTCATCATTGTGACATATTAACCATAGCTTCATAAACTGAAGAATCCCCATGTGGGTGATACTTACCAATAACATCTCCAACAACTCTAGCAGATTTTTTATATTGTTTATCACTAAATAAACCAAGTCCATACATAGCATATAAAATACGACGTTGTACAGGTTTTAGTCCATCTCTAACATCTGGCAAGGCTCTTTGTTGAATAACATATTTTGAATATCTTCCAAAACGATCTGCCATGATACGATCTAGTGTCTCATTAATGATTTTTTCTGTTACAAGTACTTCTTTTTCTTTTTTCATATTCTTCCTCTATTCAATAGTTTCCATTTAATTATAATTTATTTTATTAACATAGTTATAAAAAGGCCCCAGAGATTGTTTTATTTCTAATAATATGTAATTTGCAACATTTATGTGCATTAAAGAGAATATTGCTTGCAATGGGCAAAGGTAATAAGATCAGCTTAATTTAAATGTCATATCAGTGTGCAATATGATAATGAAATATAATGATATCTTTCATTAGTTACTATACAGCACAGATTACACACTTTTCCCAGCAGTAGCATAATGTTTCTTAATTACTATCAGATTTAAAATTCATACAATTTTTGCATGTTTTTTTGTTACTTTTCTTGTAAACCACACTAAAATTGCTTGTTTTTGCCCAAAAACTGACAAAAAATACCTTAAACCAGCAAGCTCTTAGAAAAAAACTTGCAAAAAAATTGAAGTATTAACTTATGCTATATATACAAAAAGTGCCCTTTCCCAGCAGTATCATAATGTTTCATAATTACATTAAATTTTAAATTCATAAAATTTTTGCATGTTTTTTTGATGCCTTTGTCAAAAATAACCCACAAAATGCTTGTTTTTACCCAAAAACTGATAAAAAATAGCCTAAACTTGCAAATTCTCAGTAAAAAACATACAAAAAAATTGAAGTATTAACTTATGCTATATATACAAAAAGTGCCCTTTCCCAGCAGTAGCATAATGTTTCATAATTACATTAAATTTTAAATTCATAAAATTTTTGCATGTTTTTTTGATGCCTTTGTCAAAAATAACCCACAAAATGCTTGTTTTTGCCCAAAAACTGACAAAAAATAGCCTAAACTAGCAAGTTCCCAGAAAAAAAGTTGCAAAAAATTAAAGCATTAATTTTTACTATATAGACAAAAAAGCACCCTTTTCCATCAGTAACATAATGTTTCTTAATTACCATCAGATTTAAATCAATACAATTTTTGCATGTTTATTTGCCACTTTTGGTGAAAATCATCTTAAAAATGCTAGTTTTTGGTAAAAAAATTGACAAAAAATACCCTAAACTAGCAAGTTCACAGTAAAAAACATACAAAAAAATTGAAGTATTAACTTATGCCTATACAGGCAAAAAAGATCCTTTCCCAGCAGTAGCATAATAGCAAAATGCACGATAAATATTTCTGCCATTTCTCTCAAATGTTCATAAATAAGGTTATTTATGAAAAAATAAGCCTTCATTTGTTTAAATGAAATAAAGGTCTTTTTAAAATAAGTTTTTTAATAATGCAGGTACAAAATTTGTACATTTAGGTAACTAATTATTTAGCTATGATAAAATTAGGTTATCAATGAAAGAGGAGACATGTTAGATAAAAAGATGGCACCAGAAATAAGGTTTAAAGGATTTAATGCAGAATGAGAAATAGCAGCACTAAGTGATTTTATAGATTATGAGAGACCTGATAAATATATTGAAAAACTACCATTATTGGAGTTTGGACAAATACCTGTACTAACAGCAAATAAATCATTTAAATTAGGATATACCGAAAGTCAAAACTATTATGCAAAAGGTGACTGTATTCTTTTTGATGATTTCACACTAGATTCAAAATATGTTGATTTTCCATTTATGGTTGTTTCCTCAGCTTTAAAAATTTTGTCACTAAAAAATAGTCAAGATTCATTGCCTTATTATTTTGCAATATTAAAAAATAATACATTCGAAAGTCAAGGGCATGCTAGACATTACATTTCAATTGTTGCAAAAACCCCAATAAAAATTAGCGATAATATTGAAGAAAGAAATTTAATTGGCTCATTCTTTACTTATACAGATTCTCTTATCTATTCTCAAGAACGAAAACTAGAAAAACTTCAAAGAATAAAACAATCATTATTAAACAAAATGTTTGCTTCAGATGATAAAAAAATTCCAGAAATAAGGTTTAAAGATTTTCTAGATGCATGAAATCATAAATTAGTAAAAAACTTGGGTTACATTACTACCGGTAATAGTAATACTCAAGACAGTGATGTAAATGGTGCTTATCCATTTTTCATAAGATCTGATAAACCTTTAAAAAGTGATAAATATCTTTATGATGAAGAGGCTGTTATTACAATAGGAGATGGTAATATAGGTAAAGTATTTCACTATGTTAATGGAAAATTCGACTTACATCAAAGATGTTATAAAATATCAAATTTTACCGATGTTTTAGGAAAGTATTTTTATTGATATTTTTCATCTAATTTCTATGATAGAGTCATAAGAATGTCAGCTAAGGCAACAGTTGATTCAGTTAGATTAGAAATGATAGCAGATATGGAAATTTACTACCCATCCAACAAGAACGAGCAATCTAAAATATCTACACTCTTAGATGGTCTAGACTCCCTTATCCATTCTCAAGAGCAAAAACTTGAAAAGCTAAACAACATCAAGCAAGCTTTATTAGAAAAGATGTTTTGTTAGTTAGAATCTAGACCAAATTAGCAAAATATAAATTATTTGTTACAATTTGATAAGAATATTATTTTTATTACTATTTTAGTTGAGTAATAAGTACTAAAAATGTTTTTAAAAATTCAACTTTTATAGTAAAATAAATTCATAATTATTAATAATTAAATGAAAAGGATTAACATGCGTAAAGTAGTTAGATTAAAAAACAAATTACGTGCTGAAGCTCGTGCAAAAAAATTAGCTAAAGAAGAAAAGAAAGCTGCTAGAAAAGCTGCTGAAGCTGAAGCTAAATAATAAGTCCATTGGACTTTTTTTATTTGCGTTTCACAAAATGTGGAAATTAACTTTTATACCTATGTTATAGGAACAAAAGGAAATTCTAGAATAAATTTTATTTATTTATATTAGCAATTTCTTTAATTGTTTATAATATTAAAACATAGTAAGGAGCAAAATGAGTTACAAGACGTTATATAGAAAATATAGACCTAATACTTTTGAACAAGTTGTTGGCCAAGAACACATTGTTAAAACACTGCAAAATATTATTCTTTCAGGTAAAGTTGGACATGCTTATTTATTCTGTGGTCCAAAAGGAACCGGAAAAACATCTGTAGCTAAAATTTTTGCCAATGTCTTAAACTGTTCACATAATAATAACAGTGCAATTTCTTGCCAAAATTGCCTTGCACATTTCAATGACAGTTTAGATATCATTGAAATGGATGCTGCTTCAAATAATGGAGTAGATGAAATTAGAGATCTTAAAGAAAAGATTGAACAAGCACCGATTAATAGTAAATACAAAATTTACATTATTGACGAAGTTCATATGCTTACTAAAAGTGCCTTTAATGCACTTTTAAAAACACTTGAAGAGCCACCGATGCATTCAATTTTCATTCTAGCAACAACTGATGTGCAAAAAGTGCCTTTAACTATTCGCTCAAGAGTACAAGCTTTTAACTTTAATAGGATGAGTGATAAAGACATTATGCAACATTTAGCTCATGTACTAGATTTAGAAAATATTAAATATGAAGCTGAAGCACTTCGTATTATTGCTCGCTTATCTAGCGGAGGAATGCGGGATGCCCTTTCGATTGCTGATCAAGCTGCTTCCTTTAATGGAGGAAATATCACAGCTAGCAGTCTATATGCTAACTTTGGTATTTTATCAACTAGTGAAACTATTGGCTTAATGAACCTAATTTTAAATGCTAGTGCTTATGAATTAATTCGTAAGTTAAATGAACTAGAACAAAAAGGAATTGATCCAAGCCAACTAGTACTTTCTCTTTTAAACTTGAATAAAGAAAAACTGCTGTACTTAAAAACTCAAGCAAGTGATTTACTAGCTATTTATACAGCAGCAGAATTAAATCAAGTTTCAACTTCAATTCATAATTGCTTTATACTAGCTGATACATTCTATGATATGTTTATCAAAGTGCAAAGAAGTCCTTTCCCATTTGAAATTATTGAACTTGGGCTACTAAAAGCATTGCAAGAATTTGAAACAGTAACTCCTGAAACAAATCATATTCAAATCCCAGTGCCAGAAACTAAACTAGCTCCTGAAGTAACTTCAATTAATCCTACACCTAGTTTGGAAGTGCAACATGAAGTGCCTGAAGCTGAAGTCTTTATTAATTTAGCCCCTGAAGAAAATGAGCCAGCTCCAGAAGCAAAAGCTCCACAACATGAGCTTAATATTCAACATCATACAACCGAAAGTGTGCTAAATTTAGTCTCAGAAAACTTTAAATTTGATATTGCTCCAAGTATTGATATTGATTTAGTAGCTACTAATTTAGATGATAATTTAATTCAAAGCAATGAAAGCGATCAAATTCAAAATGTAGTTGATCAAAAAGTGCATGACTTTTTAAATGCTTCTATGCAAGATTCTTTCCTAGCTAATAAATTAATTAAAGAAGATGATGATAACTATAATCAAATGGACTTATCATTTTCAAATGTGGTTGAGGAAAATAACAAAACTCAAGCTATGGTAAGTGAAATGTTGAATCAAACTCAAGAATTCTTGCTCAATAATAATGAGCATGAAGGAGACATTAAAGATGTCGATTCTGAGCTAATTAATGATCCAGCTAATACTGGAGAGAAAGAAAATCTTATTTCTACAAGAGAGATAGACATAAACAAAATTCAAGATTTCACCAGTTTAGAATATAATAAAGAAACACCAATCGCTAAGAAAATTCCATATGCGGAATTCTTACAAAAACGTAGTATTGAAGAATATGTTAATGACGCAAGATGAATTCAACAAAATGCTGAATATAACTTTACAGCTGTTTTTAGAAACGCACTTGCAAATGTCGATTCAATATTACTTACAAAACCAGAATTTAAACAACAAGCTGCACTATTTAAGCAACTTAAAATTATGTTTGGATCAGATCGCTTTATTGTGGTTACTTCAAATGACCAAGCAGTATTAGACAAAATTGCTCAAAAAGGTGATAGTCAATGGTTACAAAACTTTGTAACATACCTTTTTGGGGAACCTTATAAATATATTTATCCAATTTCTCATGCTCGTGTGCAAGAAATTAAGGAATATATTAGTAGTCATAATAAAGATGACTTACCTCCAATTGTTGAACCAGAGTTTCTAGAAGAAACAGTGGCAGAAAACAATGATGATTGATTTATCAATCGTGCTAACTTATTTAGATAAAAATTAGGAGTATCTTATGAACATGTCACCAGACTTTTTAAGAAGAATTAAAACAATGCAAAAAGAACTTGAAGCAAAACAAAAAGAGCTTGAAGAAAAGGAATTTGTAATTGAAAAACAAGGAATCAAACTAGTAATGAAAGGTGATTATTCAATCGTTTCTCTTGAATTAGATGAATTATTAGTTGATCCTGAAGACAAAGAATTATTACAAGACTTACTTGTTGTAGCTTTCAATGAAGGAATTGACTTAATTAAAGAAGAAACTGAAAAACTAGCTCCAGCAATGCCAGGAATGCCTTTCTAGGTAACTATGTTTTACACTGATGATATAAATACCTTTATCGCTAAGGCTAAAAAAATTCCAGGCATCAGTAAAAAACAAGCTGAAAAAATTGTGTACTGGATTCTAGAATCAGAACAAAATGATGTTTTTGAATTAAGTAAATTAATTCAAGATATTAAGATTGAAACCAAATTCTGCCCAATTTGCAGTAGCTTGATGCAGCAAGATAGCTGTACAATCTGTCACGATCCTAGTCGAGATAACTCTTTACTAGTAATTGAGAACTTACAAGCTATGCAAAAGATTGAAGATGCAGGATTTTATCATGGGAAATACTATATCTTGCCTTTTTTAATTGAAAAAGAAAAAGATATTATAAAGTATCAAAAGGAAATTAAGGAGTTTGTTAAATATGCAAGCTCTTTTGATGAAATCATTTTAGCGATTTCACCTACGCTAAAGGGTGAAATAACTAACCAAATATTAAAAATTGAATTAGGTAAAGACAAATTAAATGTGTCTAAATTAGCCATTGGATTACCACTAGGTGCTTCATTGGACTATATGGATGAAATCACAATAAAATTTGCCCTAAATAATAGACAAAAATAAAGGAGTTGATATGTTTATATCTTTTGAAGGACTTGATGGATCAGGAAAAACAACCATCACACAAAAATTAGTAGTTAAATTAGCAGAAATGCACCCTGAAATCAGCGTTATCTGAACCAGAGAACCAGGTGGTAGAGGAATTAGAGAAGCTGAAAAAATCAGAGAAATTATTTTAGATAAGTCTTCTGAACTTTCACCAGTAGCAGAAGCACTACTATATACAACTAGTCGTAGAATTCACTTAGAAAAAGTTATTTGACCAGCTTTGGAACAAGGCCAAATAGTTGTTTGTGATAGATATGTAGATAGTTTTTATGCTTACCAAGGATATGCAAGAGAACTTGGAATTGAGTTTGTTAAAGCTATTACTAACATTGTTATTAACCACACAATGCCAGATATTACAGTATTTTTAGATCTTACACCGGAGGAATCTAAACAAAGAAGAGAAAGCACTAGATTAGTTGAAGATAGAATGGAACAAGAAAAATTAGAGTTTCATAATTTAGTCTACAAAGGATACCAAGCATTAATTCATGAAGATCCTCAACGTTTCATGGTAATTGATGCAACTCAAACTGAAGAAGAAGTTCTTCAAGATATAATTAATCAACTTCACCAACACCCTAAATTTATTGCTTATTTAGAAAAGCATGCTACAAAATAAAATACTTGAAAATATAAATGATTTAGCTTTAAATGGGAAGTTAAGTCATTTATTTTTATTACAGGGTGAAGAAAACTATAGTTTTGATGCTGATTTAGTTAAGTTTATTAATGCAATTAATAATAGCGAGGAAGTAAGTAGCTTAGAATACTTAACTCCCAACGTTTTACTACTAGATGGTAGTGAAGAAAGTATTAAAAAGGATGAATTTGATAGTGCTTTTTATGCACTTTCATTTAGTAGTACAACTAAGCGTTTATATAAATATTCAATTTTAGTAATAAAGAATATTGAAAATACTTCAATTAATGGGTTAAATTCAATCTTAAAATCAATTGAAGAACCTAGTGAAGACTTAATAATTGTGCTAACTACGAATAATATTAATGCGCTACTAGATACAATTATTTCTCGTGCTCAAGTGCTTAGAGTAGAAAGTCCTAGTTATCAAGAAATCCTAGCTAGTTGACCTAGCACACTAACTCAAAAACCTGTAGTGCTATTACTAGCGTACTTATTTAAGGATCCTAGTTTAAGTGAAAATGAAGAGTTCTTTGAAGCAGCTGATATTGAAATTAGAATGCTAATAAATGCTATTGAACAATCATTTCAGCAACCAGAACAACTCTTTATTTATCTAGATAACATTCTAAATAAAGACAACTTATTAATGAGCAAGTTTATATTGCTTACACTAAAAGCAATGTTGCTTGGAAAAATGCGCTTTTTACCTATGGGAAACCAATTAACTCAAGAATTAAGTGCTTTACGCAATACTTGATATAATCATTGTAATAACGTATTAAACTTTGTCCTAGATATAGACGAGTTTATTAATAAAATCAAAAGACAAGCAATTTTTGAATTGCAAAAGCAAATTATGCTGAACAAATTAATGGAGTATTATGGCTAAATTATACATAGTGGGGACACCTATTGGTAACCTAGAGGATATTACACTTAGAGCTTTACGGATTCTAAATGAAGTAGAATACATTGCTTGTGAAGACACAAGAGTAACTCATAAGTTACTTGAAAAATACGAAATCAAAAATAAGAAGTTATTAACTTATAATAACTTCACTGAAAAGAGTTCTTCAAAAGGACTTCTTGAACTAATTAGAAATGGAAATGACATTGTCCTAGTATCAGACGCTGGTATGCCGGTGGTTTCTGATCCTGGTTTTGAAGTAATTGCACAAGCTAAAGAAGCTGGAATTGAGGTTGAAATTATACCTGGAGTTAATGCAGCTATAACTGCCTTTGTTGGGTCTAATTTTTCAAATGAATTCACTTTCTTAGGCTTTATTAAGGATAAAAGTCAACAACGGATCAATCAACTTTCAAGCCTAGAAATTGGGACTTATATTTTCTATGTCTCTCCTCATAAATTACTTGCTACATTGCAAGATATTGATACAGTATTTCAAGGCAAAGAAAGAGTATGTTTAGCTAAAGAATTAACCAAAATGTATGAACAATGATTCTTTGGTTCAGGAGCACAACTATATCAAGAATTTGCTTCTTTAGATAGTATTAAAGGTGAATTTACAATGGTGCTTAATATTCCAAAAATTAAACGTGTTAAGGTTAATAAATACAAGAAGGAAGACTAGTGGGTAACTACTAGTTTTTTATATAAAAGCCCCCAAGATTACTTTGGGAGCTTGCTGCTAGTATTATTCTTCTTCTACAATGTCAGCATCCTGAATATTTGGAATTTCCTTCATTGTGTGTGGAATTTGAAGTGTGTCGTCTTCAGAGTCTTGAATATCGAGTTTTTCATATTCTTTTTGAAGACTGAATTTATTAAATTTACTCATTAAACGTTCAAATCTTCCTTTAAGTTCATTATCAATTGAATTACGTAAATTATTGGCAATACTAATTAAGTCATCAGTTTGCTTGATCATTTTAGCAATTGTTTCATCAACTAAACGTACATTATAAGTCATTAATTCATGTCTAAACTCATCAAATTTTTGTAGTAATTTAGCTTTAGATTCAAGATTAATATCTAAACGATTTAATTTACTTTTTTCTAGGGCTAGACGTTGTCAAATACGGATCATTTGTGGTAAGGCTTCAAAGCGCATTTGAACAATATTCTTATAACCATTTACATTTTTTACTAAATAGCTTTCATTTGGTTCAAGGGTAGTTACAAGGAAGGCAATATCAGCTTTATAATTATTACGATCACTTTCTAGCTTCTTGTAGAAGTTAGCATTTTTTTGCTTTCCTTCTTCACTAGCTTGATCTTTAGCTTCAATAATAATTTTACCAATGACTTCATTATCTCTACCTGGATCTTGATTTAAGAATTCAATTAAGAAATCAGGCTTAGTTCCTTCATCTTTAACAGTAGTATTTTTTCCTTCTTTAGTCTTGGAGATAGTTGTTTTAGAAAATCTAATGCTATTATCAAAACCAAAGTTTTCATTTAATGAGTCAAAAATAGATTTTTCAAAATCTTCACCTAATTCTTTAGTTGAACGCATGTATTTTGCTGAAGTTAGCTTATTATTTTCTTCCTTTGTGTGAGCAATTTCAGATTGTAAAGTAGAAATTTGTTGTGTTAAATAGCTAACTTTTTCATTTAAGATAGCTTCATCAATAGCTTTTTGTTCTTGTTTTCCAGCTAATAATAATTCATTCTTTTTAGCTTCAAGCATTTGCTCAAAGTCTTTTTTGATATTTTCTTTTTGTTCTAAAACTTTATTTTGAACTATTAGATCATGATTTTTCTTAAGGCTATCAATTTGAGCTTTATATCCATTAATTTCATTTTCTTTTTCATAACTAGCCTTAGAAATTTGATTATTTAAGTCATTAATTTTTTTCTTTAAAGTTTCCATATCTTGAGCTAATTGTTCTTTAGCTTTATTTTGAGCATTTTCAATTTCAACGCGCATGGTTTCATTATATTGATCTAATTTTGCTTTAGCAATTTCATATTCTTGACTTTTAGCTGCTAATTTATCTTTTATCTCTTGGGCTTGCTTGATTTCTTCTTGTAATTTTTCATTAAATTCAGTTTGTACTTTATCTAGTAGCTTTCTAACTTGAAGTTGATTTGGTAAGTCTTTTTCATAGTCTTGAATAACTTGTTCCTTAATTTTGGCAACAAAAGTTGTACTTTGTTCCTTATATTTTTCAAATAAAGTTGAAATTTTGTCACTATCTAAATCTAAAAGTGAGACAAAATCCCCAGCAGAAGCTTGTTGTAATAATTCAATTTCAAGCTTGTCAAAATCCTTGATTTTAATACCTATTTTTTTACTCATTTTTTATGTCCTTCCTTAGTATTGTTTACTATTTTAATTGTATCAAATCGTGCATTAAAGGCATAATAAAATCGCATTATCTGCGATTATTTAATTTTAAAATTTAGCTTGCAAACTTGTGCAAGAGAATCTTCTCCATAAGTTAAAGCAAAGTCCTGAACTTGTTGTTTGACTTCCTTGCTTGCTCCAAGCAAGAAGTGGAAATTTCAAGTTTTTTCTTGTTCTTGCATGTATTCTAATAATTTATAACGAGCAATAATTGAAGCACAAGCAACAGCTAAGTGGACATCTTCTGCTTTTTCAATTAATAGTGTGGGCAAGTCATATTCATAGAGATTTGCTCAGTTATTTGCAAATATTTTATCGTGATATTTAAGAATTGAATTAGTGGTTGAATATTTATCAATAATGATAGCATTAGCTTTAGTTGAAGCTACATGATATTGATGTAAATTAGATAATGCTGCTGCATGAGTAAAAAACTTAAGTTCATTATTATTTAAGTTTTTACTCAATTTATTGAATCCAGCTTGAGATAAAATGTAGGCTGAATAAGGTAAAAACTCCATTAATTTAGGTGCTAAAGTTTTGATGCGTGCATCAGTTAGCTTTTTAGAGTCTTTTACCCCTAAGTCTAAAACAAATTTTTTTAATCGATTAGGTAAATATACAGCACAAGCAACTAGAGGGGTAAAGTAATCACCTACTCCAGTTTCATCAACTCCAATTACTTTATAAGTTTCTAATTCAAATAACTTAACATCATCAATAAATTTCATGATTATTCTTCCTCAACTGCTTGAACTTTTCTTTTTCTAGCGTTTGATTTTTCGATTTCAGCTTTAGGGTTGTCTAAGAATTTGTGAATGTATTCTCCAACTCCCCCTTCTTTATTTGTTTTTGTCATTTTAATTGAAGCGTATTTTTTAACATCTTTAGATGCGTTTGCCATTGCTACTGAAACGTTAGCAATCTTAAACATAGGAACATCATTAAATCCATCACCTAAAGCAATAGTGTTTTCAATTTTAATGTCATAGTAACGAATTAATAAGCTTAAAGCTTTTCCTTTGTTGGCTTGAGTATTTGTAATATCAAATACTGGTGTAAGACCTTCACCTTTTGATCAGTATGAGAATTCTGCTAAGTCACCATAACGCGCTTTTAAGTATCTTCTTAAGAATTCAACATCTGTTGTAGCTTTAACGTCAAAGATAACACCTGTAGGCATTAAAGGAAGTTTGTGGTAGTCAAGACCAATTTGTAATTTTGAACTTGTTTTGAATCCAAAAACTTTTTCAAGTTCTTCATCACGGTGATCAAGTTGTACCCAGTCTGGTCCTTCGATTGCTAAGTTAGTAATTTCTTTTTGTACCATTGGGTCCCCAATAATGTATAAAGCTTCGTTTAAGTTTAAGTATTTAATGTAAGGGATAAATTCTTGATTATAAGGGTGGTGAATGTGAGCTCCATTGAAGTTAGAAACGATTGTGTTTAAACCTAAAGTATCATAAATAAATTTAGTACTTCTTCAAGGTCTTCCTGTAAGGATACATACAACGTGCCCTTCTTCTGTGGCTCTTTTAATAGCTGAAACTGTTCTATCGTGGATTGCACCTGTAGCACTTGATTGAAGTGTGGTACCATCTAAGTCGATAGCAAATAAGTATCTTTCTTTTTGTTCCATATTAATAATTCCTTTCGTAATTTAATTATTTGTATAACTTGAATAAAAATGGTATGAAACCATTTCTCGCTAATTGTTATACAATTATAACCATTTTTTTGAAAAATAGAAAAATCATAAATAATTTCCACATTCTGTTCCACATTTGCTTTTTTAGCCTATTTTTGCATATTTTTCAAGACTAAAAGAATCCAAATTTTCTTGCAATCATTTTTAGTTATCTTATTCAAATGATTATTTTAGTCATTACCTAAAGATAGGCCAAGAGCAAAAAATGATGTTTATAGCTATATGCATATAGTAAAAAAAGTAATTAGCATTTCATATCTGGCATATTTTAATATAAAATATAAGCAATAAAAATTAGAGGTGAAAAATGATCAAATATAAAAGAATCTTAATAAAACTTTCTGGTGAAGGTTTTGCAAATAAAGAAAAACATTTAGCAATTGATTATGATTTAGTATCAAAAATTGCTCATCAATTAAAAGAGGTTGTATCTCAAGGTGTTGAGGTATCAATCGTTATTGGTGGGGGTAACTTCTGAAGAGGTGCTTCTGCTGAAAAAAATGGAATCAACAGAAATAGAGCTGACTATATTGGAATGCTTGCAACTATCATGAATGGGCTTGCATTATGCAGTGGATTTGAACAAGTTGGCTTAAAAGCTAGAGTTCAAAGCTCACTTAATATTGACCAAAGAGTTGCTGAGAACTATGTAAATGAAAAAACTTTAAAATACTTAGAACAAGGTGAAGTTGTAATTTTTGTTGGTGGTACCGGTAGACCATTTTTCACAACCGATACAGCTGCTACACTATATGCTTCTGAAATCGGAGCTCAAGTTATTTTAATGGGTAAAAATGGAACTGATGGAGTTTATGACTCAGATCCTAAAAAGAACCCGAGTGCAAAACGCTATGATACAGTAACTTATGATGAAATTCTTGAAAAGAAATTACAAGTTATGGATCTAACTGCAACAAGCATGGCAAGAGATAATAATATCAATTTAATTGTCTTCAACTTACTTGAAGAAAACTCAATAGTAAGAGCATTAGAAGGCACAATCACTCATACGGAGGTAACAAAATAATGGAATTAGAAATGTACTTAATGGAACTAGAAGAAAAATGTGATAAAGCTATTTCTCACTATCGTTTCGAATTATCTAAAATTTCAACAGGGAGAGCAAACCCTCAAATTATTAAAGGAGTTAGAGTTAACTATTACGACACTTTAACACCACTTGAAGAATTAGCTAACATTAGCGTTCCTGAACCACAACAATTATTAATTAAACCTTACGATATTACTTCTGTAAGAGAAATTAATAAAGCTTTAGAAAAAGCTAATTTAGGAATTTTACCAGTTGATGAAGGAAGTCAAATTAGACTTACATTTCCAACATTAACAACTGAAAGACGTAAGGAAATGACAAAATCCCTTGCTAAATTAACTGAAAATGCTAAAGTTGGTGTACGTAATGCACGTCAAGATATCAACAAAGCAATTAAAGCTGATGAAGAATTATCAGAAGATGTTCAAAAGAACTTCTTAGACGCAATTCAAAAAGAAGTAGATAAAGAAATTGCTAAAATTGATGCAATTACTAAAGAAAAACAAGATGAATTAATGAACAAGTAGTTCATAGATATAATAGATATAAATGTAAAAAAATCCTAGTCTTAACTAGGTTTTTTAATTCAATATTGCACTAATAAAGCAAGGAGTAAGCTAAAAATATGTTGCACTTTTTATAATAAGTGACTTTAGATTTATCATTAAAAGAGTAAGAGAAAGCACATTCCTAAGAATGTGCCTAAATTATTCTTATACAACCAATTTTTCTTGAAAACAAAGAGAAAGGTTTTCTTATGGATATTTATAGAATTTAAATATAAACAAATTGGAAATATAATATAAATGAATTTGTATGTGAAATATGCCTACGGAATAAAAAATTTTTACAAATGAAATGGTATGTTAATAATTGATATAAGTAGCAAATTCACTATGCTTTATTAAAATAAAGCAATCTTTTATAAGCAATGATGAGTTACATTTTTTAAATATAAAAAAATGATTAATTATACTTTGGAGCACTTTTACATGCTCCATAATTATTATATTATATTTGAATAACTAATCAATATAAATTGCTAGTCAAAAGAGTTAACTTATTGATCTATTTGCTTTTCGTATTTAAGTAAATTTTTAATAGCTTTATTTAAGGCGTCATAAGCAGCTGATCTAGTGGTTGCTAGAATTTCAGCAACTTCTGCATAAGAAAGGTCTTGTTCATAGTATAAACGAAAGACTTGTTGTTGGTTTTGTGTTAGTAATTTGCCATATTTATCAAATAAGGCTGTATATCTGTCGATATTTTCAATTGATTTATTATTCATGAATTAAATCCTTAGTCATTTGATAAATAAACATTTCAAGGTCAAATTCTTGTAAATCATCTAACCCTTCTCCTAGACCAACATATTTAACATCAATATCATACTCATCTTTAATTGAAAGTACAATACCACCTTTTGATGTTCCATCCATTTTGGTTAGAATAATTCCAGTTAAGTTAGCAATATCTTTGAAATGTTTAGCTTGTGATAATCCATTTTGTCCAGTAGTTGCATCTAGTACTAATAAAGATTCATGAGGAGCTGAAGGTTCAAACTTTTGAATTACACCAATCATTTTTTCCAGTTCCTTCATTAAGTTAACTTTATTTTGTAATCTACCAGCTGTATCAATGATTAATAAATCATAGTGTTCACTTGTAGCTTTATCCATTGCTTTATAGACTACACTAGAAGGATCAGCACCTTCTTTATCAGGCTTTACAATGCTTGCTCCAATTCTTTCTGCTCAAACACCTAACTGGTTAACTGCACCAGCTCTAAAGGTATCAGCAGCAGCTATTAGTACCTTTTTACCTTCTTTGATATATTTGTTTGCTATTTTGGCAATTGAAGTAGTTTTTCCTGATCCATTAACTCCAACAAAAATAAAGACATTTAATCTACCATCTTCAAAGTTTAAATTAGTGTTAACAATTGAGTTATTAGCATAAATTGAAAACATCATATCAGCTACTAATTCACCAATCAATTTTGGATCATCAATATTGTTAGTTCTAATTTCTTGTTTGATTTTTTCAATCATAACATCAACTAAAGAGGCATTAATATCTGACATAATAAGCAATTCTTCAAAGTCATCAAAGAAATCTTCATCTATTTTAACGTGCTTATTTTGAATTTCGAGTAGTTTTTTTCCAAATGAGGAAGCACTATTAAGTCCTGATTCATATTTCTTAAACTTTTCTGAAGCTAATATTTCTTTAGTTTCTTTTTCATCTAGTTGTTTATTAACTGTTTCTACATCTTTTTTCTTAGTAAAAACTTTTTCTTTTAATTTAGTAAAAAATCCCATATATGTATTTTACTAATTAAATTAAAATTGCTGCATTATTTTTTAATAAATAGCTTACTTTTACCTAATTTTAAGTAAGAAGAAAAAGACTGGGCAAAAGCAACTTTTTTCCAGTTTTCTTATTTACTTCTTTCGTTTTTTATATTATAATATTTACATCAAGCCCGAGTGGTGAAATTGGCAGACACGCTAGACTAAGGATCTAGTGGAGCAATCCGTGCAGGTTCAAATCCTGTCTTGGGCACCAGAATATGCGTTTATCGCATTTTTTTATTGCTTTTTTGCATAAAAAATCACCACTGAATTGGTGGTGATATTTACTATATTAAACCGTTAGCTTCTAATGCGCCTTTGATAGCTTTAACTGCATCAGCTTCATCGTCGCCAGAAACTTTGATTGTGATTTCGGCACCGTGTTTAACACCTAAGGCCATAATGTTCATAATAGATTTTAAATTAGCTTCACGTCCGTTGTAAATTAATTTAGAATCAGACTTGAATTTAGTTGCTGTAGAAACTATTAATGTAGCAGGTCTAGCGTGTAGCCCAATCGGGTCAATAATCTTAGATGAAAATTCTTTCATTAGACTCCTCCATAGGATTTACGTTCTATATTTATAAACTTAAATTCTTTTTTCGTACGTTATTATTATATCAGTGGTTTAGTAATATCATATAGAAATTTTTCAATAACGTTAGGCTTTTTATCGATTTCTGGAAAATTTTCCACTTTTTGGCTATCTTTTTCATATTTGTGGAAAATTCCACATAGGTTTTCAATGGATTTACCAGTTAAAATGTCCATAGTTTCATATTGAGAAAACATACTACGTGAATCTCAATTATTTGTTCCGACCCAGCCATATTCATCATCAATTAGCCCAGCTTTAGTATGCAAGAAGTGATCTTGATAGATTTTAACTTCCAAACCATATTCCCTAAGCTTGCTAAGTTGGTAAATACCAATCTTATAAACTAGTTTTTTATCAGGCAGCCCAGGGAAATAAAGCGTAACTTTAACTCCACTTTTAAGGGCTAGGATAATTTGCTTTTCAAGGGCACGAGTAATTGAAAAATAAGGGGTAGCAATCTTAATGCTTTTTTTAGCATTCGGAATCATTTTAAGGAAAAACAATTCAGCTTCTGAATGTGAATAAGATGGTGATTCAGTAACTAGTAAAGCTGAATCTTCGTAGTTTTGATTTTGATCAGGGATAAAAAGCGATGCTTGAATATCTATTTCACTGCGGGTAATAACTTTCCAAAACTTAATAAAGTGTATGATGTAAGCATTAATATATGGTCCAGTAATTCGATAGTTTAAATCGATTCAGTGCCCATATTTTTTTGACATTGAGGCATATTCATCAGAGATGTTATTTCCACCTGAAAATACCACTTCATTGTCAATGATAATAAATTTTTGGTGATTACGTGAGAAACTAGCTGCATTGATAAAAGGATAATAGATTTTACCAATTAGCTTAATTTCAATATTTGGATGTTTGTTTAATTTACGTAGCAATCTTTTTTGCGATGCCATGGCACCAAAGTCATCAACTAACCACTTGATCTTAACCCCTTGGTTCGCCTTTTGCTCAAGAATGTGCAAGAATTCTTGTGAGATTTCAGATTGCTTAATAATGTAAGTCACAATGTAGATACTACGCTGCGATTGTTTTAAGGCTGCAAATAAATCATCGTAAAAGCGATATCCTTCAGCAAAGAAATCAAAGTTACATGGCAATACCATGTTTTGATTAATATTTTCCATGCGCTTAAGCATCGCAATGTGTTTTACTGAATTATTGCTATAAATTAAATCTTTATAGGTTCTTAAATTGTATTTCGGGTCTTCGTTAATTTTGAGTTCATATTTATTTCTAAATAATAACCCATAGCCAATAAAAATAGCATGTCCAATAAAGGGAACTAGTAAGACTAAATAAATCCAACTAAATTTCGCTTCATGTTCACGATTTTGAGCATATATTACAAAAACAAAGAGCACATTAATTAGGTAAAGTAGGAATAAAAGCAAGTAAGCATATCGCTTATCAACATTTAAAATAAGCATAGTAATTCCAACAATAAACCCAATAAATAAAATAATTTGTAGTAAGAAAATTACTACATTTTTTAAACTTATTTTAGTTTTATTCATATTTAAATTTTATCTTAATTAAAAATAACGCGTAAGCGTTATTTATTATTTTTCTTTAAAGCTTTGACCAGCTCTAATTTTACCTTTTTGACTGTGGATAAGGTATCTTCCTTCATTGTTTTTAGCTAATTGTTTTGCATATTCAATAGCTTCTTTTTGGGTGTCAAAAGTCTTGATTGCCTTAACTCCACCTTGTCTTATAACTTTTCATCCATCAGGGTGTTGTGAAACGTGTCAAACAGCAGCTAATTCTTTAGCTTCTTTTTCGTTTACTTCTAAGTTTTTATCAGCCATAATTATTCGTCCAATTCATCAATTCTTGCTTGGTGACGTCCACCTTCGTATTCTGTTTTTAAGTATTCATCAACCATAGCTTTAGCTTGGTCTAATGTAACTTGACGTCCACCAAAAACAAGAACGTTTGCATTGTTGTGTTGTTTTGCTAAGTGTGCGTCTTCAACAGATGTTACTCTAGCTGCTCTAATGTGTTTGTGTCTGTTTAAAGCGTAAGAAATTCCTAAACCTGTTCCACAAACACCAATTCCAAATGTTGGTTTAGCTTCATCAATATAGTTAGCTAATTCTTTTCCCATTAAAGCGTATGAAACAGAATTTGCGTCTGTAGATGGACCTAAGTCAACAACGTCAAAACCTTTTTCTTTAAGGTATGTTGCTAATTCATCTTTTAATTTGAATCCAGCGTGATCACTTGCAAGTGCTACTACTTTGTTCATAAAATATCTCCTTTCACTTTTTATACCTTAATTATATAGAAAAAAACGCTTTTTGTTCTTTTTTAGTCCACTTATCGAATAATTTAATTTATAGAATATATGAGAGAAAAACAAATTGATATTAGAGATTGCTCACTGTTTGTTTTGAAGTGATTTTATGATCACTATAATCTCAATTCAATTGAAATTAGTGAGCTAAAGTTAAATGCCAAATATACTGAAAAAGGAATTGCTATTCCTGATTTTGAAGCATTAGCTAGTAATTATAATTTCGCAATTGAAGTCTACAATTGTGACTTTTTAGGCTTACTGCAATTAGATATTGAAACCTTTCCAATTGCAGCGCTAATAAAGAAGGATAATAATACTCACATGGTGGTAATTAAGAAAGTAACGCATAATAAAATTAAACTTTATGATCCTGTCTTTGGAAATGTATCTTACTCATATGCAGACTTTAAAGCTAATTTTTTTGGCTTGCTGATAAACTTTAAAAAACAAGAGGGTGAATTAAAATTTAGCTCACAGCTAAAAGAAAGTTCTTGAGTCAAGTTTGATAAGTTTTCCTTCTTCTATTTAGCTGCCTTATTGTGCGAAATTTTAATTCTATTTTCCTTGCCTTATTTTAATAAGATTATTTTGGAAAAAATTATTCCAAATAAGCTAAATATTCACTTGTTGTATCTTGGAATAGTCTTTATTTTTGTGGTGCTATTAAATTTTGCTTTACGCAATCTTAGCCAAAAGATTTTGCAAAAGATACTAGCACAAAGGCGTGAAAGTGTCTCTTTAAACTTTATTAAGAATTTAAAATTTAAAAATTATAAAGTAATAGATAAGCTTACTGTACTAGAAGCTAAAAATCGGATCGCAGTCTTTGATACTATTATTCATTTCCAAATTGTTTTTATACCTGAGGTGCTTTCAAGTGTTATTACCTTAATTTTGGCTCTTATTTTACTATGAAATGTTAATGTCTACTTAATGATTATTATTGCGCTTTATTCAGTTCTAACACTTATAGTAAGCTTTATTTCAAAATCAATCTATGATAATGAATTTCCAAAACTAATGCAAGAAAATATCTCAACTGATAATGCTTTTAACAACTATTTTAACCATATAAAAAACATTCATAACTACTATCTAGATGAAAAACTATTTAATACTCTATCTAATTCATATCAAAATATGAACTTAAAGTTACTGCAATTTAAAGAAAAGACCATTTCACTAAATTCATTTTTAGCTACTTTAGATGTTATTGCACCCTTATGTATCCTAATTTTAGGTTCATATCAAATTTGAAACAATAAATTAAGTGTAGTCAATTTAATCTTTTTCCTAACTGGGGCTAGTTTATTTACTCGACCAATTAAAAATGTTTTACCGCTAGTAAGTAGTTATAGTGAGTTTAAAAAAGCCTTTAGTATGCTTAAAATATTTAAATTTGATGAGCAAGAAACTGAAGAAAGCAACAGTGTTGATAAGAAAATAAATTCAATTAAGCTTTCAAGTATTACCTATTCATATACTGAGTCCAAAATCAATAAAGCACTGAATATAAATTCTTGTATTATAGATAAAAGCCTCCATTTAATAGGACCAAATGGATGTGGTAAGTCAACTTTGTGTGCAATTTTAAATGGTTCTAAGCAAGCAGATGATGGAGAAATACTAATTAATGGCAATAAAGTTAATCCATTTTTAGATGCAGGTTATAAAACCAAAGTCATTTATATTGGAAAAGATAATAATTTAACACTTTCAGTACTTGATTACTTATGCATTAGCAATATTGAGCAGTTTAATGAGCTAATTAATCAACTGGATTTAAAAGGTTGCTTACAACATTTAAATATTAATTTAAGTCAAAATATTTCACTTGATAATCTTTCTTCAGGTCAAAAGCAATTTATTGCACTACTTAGTTTATTTTTGCTTCCCTATGATGTTGTGATGCTTGATGAGGCTTTTGAAAATTTAGATCAATATACTTTTGAAACCTTGCGTAACAAGTTGCAAAATGAATTGGGAAGTGCTTTAGTCCTAGAGATTAGTCATAATGGTAGATATTTATATCCAGAAAGTGAGGAGTTAAATGTACAAGAAATTAGTGCATAACTATTTAATTGAAATAGTGCTATTTATAGTTCTACTTGGACTTTTTGCTTTCATTATGTATTTAATTGTTACAGTTAAATTGCAAGATTATAAAGAAGGATTAATCCGTTATGAGGGTGATGATTTATATTTATATAATCTCAAACCACAAGATTTACCAAGTGAGCAAATAAGTATTAATTTTAACTATGACAATCACTTATATACCTATAGCGTAGATACAAAAAATGAAGAAGGTAATTTGGTAAAACTGTATAGTGAAGCTTTAAAATTCTTCCTGGATCAAAACAATATTGCTGAGCTAAAAGTGAGTGTTAAAATGCAAGATATCTCAGTTTTAAGTTATATATTTTCACTGTAAATTTAATAAGATAATTACTCTTTTAGCAAAATAAAAAAAGTATAATAATTTTATGAAAATTAACGTAGAAACAGATGCTATTAAAGCAGAAGATGAAATTTCAATTCACTCTCGTATTAAGCGTGCAATTATTTATCAAGCAGAAATGGAACAAATAGTTGCTAACTTAAAGAAATACTTTAAAATCAAAAAACCAGTGATACTAGATGTTACAATCGTTTCACCAGCAGCAATTAAGAAATTAAATGCTGAATATAGAGGAAAAGATTATGTAACTGACATCTTATCATTTGACTTTGGTTTTGATTCATTTGACATGGACTCATTACCATTTTTACAAATTGGAGAATTAGTAATTTGCTGAGAAAAAGTAGAAAAGCAAGCTAAAGAGTTTGGACATTCAGTTCGCAGAGAATTTTGCTACTTATTTACTCATGGTTTAGTTCACTTAATGGGATATGACCACGAAGAAGAAAATGAAAGAAAAGAAATGAATGCCATTGTGGATGCAATATTTGATCCACTTAAGATTACACGTGAATCATTTTAAAACGAGCATGTCGGTTAAAGGCGACTAAAGTAAGGATTATATGCTCACAAATTTATTAAGGAGATAATATTATGACTTTTGAAAAATTAAGAGACTTATTAAAATATTCTTACGCACCATATTCTAAGTTTCCAGTTGCAGCTATCTTGGTAGCTGAAGATGGAACAGAATACTACGGAGTTAATGTAGAAAACGCAGCTTACCCATCAGGACTTTGCGCTGAAAGAAGTGCAATGTTTGGTTCAGTAGCTTACGGTGGAAAAGTTGGAACATTCAAGGAAATTCACATTATCAGTGGAAAAAATGAAATCATTAGCCCATGTGCTGGATGTAGACAAGTAATGACAGAATTCATGCCATTAGACGCTAAAGTTTACCAATACAGTAATGATGGTAAAAGTGTTAGAGTAAACACTGTTGAAGAACTTGTTCCTTTCAGCATTAGAGCAGAAGAAATTACAATTAAATAATTATGAAAATTTGCTTTGCAAGTATCCTTGGTAGACCAAATGTTGGAAAGAGTTCATTACTAAATGCAATTTTAGGTTACAATGTTGCAATTGTAACTGATACAGCGCAAACTACAAGAGATCAAATTACTGGTATTTATACTGATGATGACACTCAAATTATTTTTACTGATACACCTGGAATCCACAAACCATTAAACAAGCTTGGCGAAGCTTTAAACAAAAACGCCTATGACGCAGCTAAAGATGTTGACGTCTTATTATTCTTAACACCTGCTGATGAAAAACTTGGTAAAGGTGATGAAATGATTTTAGAAAAAATTGCTCACACTAAAAATAAGATCGCAGTTGTTTCTAAAATTGACAAAATCAGAAGCAAACCTGAAATTTTAGTTGAAAAAATTAATGAATTACACGCACATGGTTTTGAAACTATTTTAGCTACTGATGTAAATGACTATAGATCAATTAATGCTTTAATAAATGAAATTAAGAAATATAGTTATGATGGTGAACCTCAATACGACCCTGAGTATTTAACTGATAAATCTATGAGATTTTTAGCTAAAGAAATTATTCGTGAGTCAGCTATTAATGCTTTATATGAAGAATTACCTCACTCAATTGCAGTTGAAGTGTCTGAATTTATTGAAGAAGATGATCACATTACAATTGATGCAGTAATTTATGTTAAGAAAGCTTCACAAAAAGGTATGGTCATTGGTAAAGGTGGAGAAAAAATTAAACAAATTGGCAAGAATGCTAGAATGAAGATCGCACATCAATTTGATGTGCCAACCACTTTAACTTTAAAAGTAAAAATTGCTAAAAAATGAATTGATGATCCAGAAGCTCTTGAAAAATTTGGTTATTCAAGTAAATAAATCACTCTATATATAAAGGGTGGTTTTTTCTTTAGCAAGCTTTTAGCAAAAGAAAAGTTTATTTGCTAAAAAATAAAATATTGTGGTAAAATAGTTCTATGAAAACAGGAAATAGATTAAGTGAAAAGTATGAACCAGTGCTTAAATACACAGTCCAAGCTTATATAGAAACAGGTGAACCAGTTTCATCATCATATTTATTAAGTAAGTATGCTCCAATTCATCCAGAGATCAATTTCTCAAGTGCTAAAATGCGCTACATGATGAATGATTTAGAGGAATTTGGCTTCCTTAAAAAAGAAGCACATACAAGTGGAAGAATACCTACTATTGAAGGGCTAAATTATTATGCAAAACATTTAAGTGCTTTAGCAACAACTCGTTTTGAAGATAAACTTGATGCTATACTCGCAAATAAAAATGTTGCAATTGACCAGACAGTGGATCAAGCTGCCCAAATTATTTCAGATATGACTGGGTTAACTATGATAACAACTGAGTCAAATGTGCATGATATGGAACTTAAAAGTATTGATTTAGTAGCACTTAGTGATACTAAAGCAACAATTGTAATGGTTATTTCTTCAGGTGAAGTATTTTCAAAGATTCTTAATATCAGTGATAAAGACTTCAAAATGAATGATGTTAGAATTGCAATTAAGATTTTTAAAGAAAGATTAATTAATACACCACTGCAAGAAATTCCAATGCGTTTAGAATTACTTAAAGATGTGCTTGCTCAATCAGTTAAGAAATATCAAGAATTAATCAATTCATTTGTTGAAGATGTCTTCCATAATATTGGATTTAGAACAAAATCAAGAAACAATATCTATGGTAAAAATAACATCATACTTAGTCCTAAAATTGATAGAGAAAATTTAAATAAGATGATCGAACTTATTGAAAACCACTCAGTTTGAGAAAGTATTGAAAGTGAACTTGAAGAAAATGAAAAAATCAAGATCATGATTGATGATTCTGGTGCATATATGTCTAAGAAAATTGAATCAGGTGATAAGATCACTGAAATTTCAGTAGTTGGAGCAACTACATCAAACTATGATATGATGCGTTCAGCTATCAAAATTTTAGACAATTACTTAAATAGAAAGAAGGAAGATAAAAATGAATAATACAAAACTAAATGTTGGCGATATAGTTAAAGGTAACTTTACATTGTTTGTCAATGATGAAATCATGACAGAATACACTAAACAATGTAGCATTGAGTTAGGAAAAGAACAATATCTTCCTAACTTTGATGAATATTTAATTAATCGTAAAGTAAAACCTAGTTTAGAAGTTAAATTAAGTTTTGCTAAAAATTATCCTATAGAAGCTTTAGCAGGTAAAAATGCTAAAGTAATTATTGAAGAAGTACAAGTTACTTACAGTCATCATAAGGGACATGAAGCTAAAAATAGTAAAGAAGTGGAAAATTTAAAAGCTGAAATTGAAACTTTAAAAGCAAAACTAGCTGAAAAAGAACATAAGATCTTACTTGATGAATACATGTATAAGGAAAAACTTGAAACTTTACAAACTAAAGCTAAAGAAAAACTTGAAGCTGAACAAGCTCACTTGCACTCAAAAATGAAACATGAAAAAGCAGAAATAAAAAAATACGCTTTACAAGGTTTCTTAGAAGATTTTATTGAACCTTTTAACAACTTTTTAGCTGCAACTAATGCTGGAGCTAATTCAGATAATGCAATTGTTAAAAACTATTGTTATGGATTTAGTATTGTAGCTAAACAATTTACTAACTTACTAGAACAACACGGTGCTTTCATTATCCAACCTGAAATTGGAAGTGAATTTAATCCAGAACAAGAAGAAGTTTTAGATTTTGTTGCTGATGAAACTAAAGCTAATAATACTATTGTTCGGGTAGTACGTTTAGGTCTTTCAATCGATGATCGACTCGTAAAACCTGCTGGTGTAATAGTAGTAAAAAACAGCTAAAAAAATAATTAAAAAAAATTAGCAAATAAGTATTGCATTTGCTAAAATGGTGGTATAATATTATCAGTTCAAGGGGATGAAATAAAGAAAATCTACCTAAACTTAAATAATTAATTTTATTTTAGGAGGCTATATTATGGCAAAAGAAATAGTATTAGGAATTGACTTAGGAACAACAAACTCTGTTGTTACAGTTATGGAAAACAAACAACCAGTTGTGTTAGAAAACCCAAATGGTAAAAGAACAACTCCATCAGTAGTTGCTTTCAAAGGAAACGAAATTATTGTTGGGGATGCTGCTAAAAGACAAGTTGAAACAAACCCAAACACAGTTGTATCAATTAAAAGATTAATGGGAACAGATAAAACTGTACATGTAAATGGAAAAGACTACAAACCAGAAGAAATTTCAGCAATGATCCTTTCATACATGAAAGATTATGCTGAAGCAAAACTTGGTAAAAAAGTTTCAAAAGCAGTTATTACTGTACCAGCTTACTTTGACAACGCTCAACGTGAAGCTACAAAAATTGCAGGTAAAATTGCTGGACTTGATGTATTAAGAATTATTAACGAACCTACTGCTGCTGCATTAGCATTCGGACTTGAAAAAACTCACAAATCAATGAAAGTGTTAGTATATGACCTTGGTGGTGGTACATTTGACGTTTCAGTTCTAGAACTTGAAAATGGAACATTTGAAGTACTTTCAACTAGTGGTGATAACCACCTTGGAGGGGATGATTGAGATCATGAAATCGTTGAATGATTAATCAAGAAAATTAAAGATGAACACTCATACGATGTAAGAAACGATAAAATGGCTATGGCTAGATTAAAAGAAGCTGCTGAAAAGGCTAAAATTGACCTTTCAAACCAATCAACAGCTACAATTAACCTTCCATTCTTAGCTGTAACAGCTGCTGGACCATTAAACGTTGAATTAGAATTAAAACGTAGTGAATTTGAAGCAATGAGTTCACACTTACTTGATAGAACAAGAAAACCTATTGAAGATGCTTTAAGAGAAGCTGGAATTACAGCTAAAGATCTTGATGAAGTATTACTTGTTGGTGGATCAACAAGAATGCCAGCTGTTCAAGAAATGGTACGTTTAACATTAGGAAAAGAACCTAACAGATCAATTAACCCTGATGAAGTTGTATCAATTGGTGCTGCTATTCAAGGTGCTGTATTAGCTGGAGATATTAATGATATTTTACTTCTTGATGTTACACCTTTAACACTTGGAATTGAAACACTTGGAGGAATTTCTACTCCTTTAATCCCAAGAAACACAACAATCCCTGTAACAAAATCACAAATCTTCTCAACTGCTGCAGATAACCAAACAGAAGTTACAATTAGAGTTGTGCAAGGTGAAAGAGAAATGGCAAATGATAACAAGTTACTTGGACAATTCAATTTAACAGGAATTGAACCTGCTCCTAGAGGAATTCCTCAAATCGAAGTAAGTTTCTCAATCGATGTTAACGGAATTACAACAGTAACTGCTAAAGATGTTAAAACAAACAAAGAACAATCAATTACAATTCAAAACTCATCTAAACTTTCAGAAGCTGAAATCGAAAAAATGATTAAAGAAGCTGAATTAAACAAAGAAGCTGACAAGAAACGTAAAGAAGAAGCTGAAACAATTGTTAGAGCTGAATCTCTAATTGACCAAATTAAGAAAGCTAATGCTGAACAAGGTGACAAGATGGATCCTAAAGCAAAAGAAGAATCAGATAAACTTGTAAAAGAATTAGAAGACTTAATTGCTAAAAAAGACATTGAAGCTTTAAAAGTAAAATTAGACCAAGTAGAAGAAGTAATTAAGAACTTTGCTAACGCTGCTGCTCAACAAAACGCAAATGCAAGCGCAAATGCTAACACACAAGCTAACTCAGATGAAGATGTTGCTGAAGTGGTAGAAGAATAATACATTCAATAATTTGAGATATACCTTCGGGTATATCTTTTTTTATAAATTTACTTTATTTAATTGCTTCTAAAAATATATTGATAAAATTTAAGTTAATAGGAGTATATATGAATTTATCAGCCTTAAATGTTGAAATAAAGCACTTAGCCAGTGCTAAAAAAGATAAGAAATTTATCCATAATTTAAATAAAATGGAAGGGATTTTTGATTTACTAAAAGGGCAAGATCCTGAATATGAATTTGACTTTTTAACTTATGCATGCAAGTATTGAGATGAACATAAAATGGAATTTTCTTCTGCTGTATCCTTTTTAAAAAGCAATGGAATTAATAAGATGGTTATTATAGCTGATGGAGAATCTTATATTTTGACCAAAGCTTTATATGATGTTTTTTATAATCAATATAGCAATCTAAAACCAGATATTGAATTAATTTTTACACAAGGTAATATTAATCCAGAAGAATTAGTAGCTTCCTTATATCAACTTAAGGATGAAATATTTGCTATTAACTATATTTCTAAATCTGGAATTTCACTAGAAAGTGCTATTGCCTTTCGTGAATATCGCAAAGTGTTAACTGATAATTTAAAGACTCAAGGGCTTGATCCAATTATGCTGATTGATTTAATTTATATAAGTACTGATATTCATGAAAATGTGCTCAACAAAATGGCTGGATTAAATAAGTACACTTTATTTAACATGCAAGCTCCTTTACCATGTCGCTATAGTGGATTATTTGAAGCTACCTGTATTTTTCCACTACTAGCTAGTGGAATTAATATGCAAGAAGCTTTTAATGCTTATATAGCAACCTTTAAAGATATTGTTAATAATCAAAATATTGAACATAATGTTGCTTTAGTACTAGCTAGCTATATTCACTACATTTCACGAGCTTTAAAGCGCAATGTTAATTACTTACTGGTAAACGATCCTAGCTTAATGGCAATGGGAAAATACTTAAGTTTACTAACTAATACTTCACTAAACCAAAACCAAAAAGGGTTAGTAGCTTTTGAACAATTGTTTGATTATAGTGCTTTAGAAAGTCTTAACTCCCTAAATAATGATTTTATTTTTACCACCTTTATTTCACGGAGCAAAGATCTCAATCAAGATGTTTTAGACATCAATATGCAACAATATGATGTGCTTAATTTTCTAGGTAATAAAGATCAAATTAAGGCTTTAAATAACAAGGATAAAATTCATAGCATTCAAAATGATTTTGATATTAAACTGGAATTAAATGACTATTCTGAAGTTGCGCTTGCTAGCTTAATTGCTTTAATGCAAATTGTTACAATTGCTATCGCCTATCTATATGATATTGACCCATTTTCACAACCAGGAGTAGAAGTGTATAAACGTAATTTATACAACTTACTAATTAAATAATGCAAAGTAAAATCAGATTAGATAAATTTTTAACCCAATGTCTAGGGCTAAGCAGATCACAAGCTGCAAAAGTACTTAGAAGTAAATTAGTCACTCTAAATGGTGAAATTGTTACTCACAATCTGGATATTAATCTTAGTGATATAGTATCTTATCAAGGACAAGAATTAAGTCTTGGCCCTAAGTATCATTATTATGCTTTAAATAAACCTGCTGGATATATTTGTGCTAATTATGATAACAAGCATCAAACAGTTTTTGACCTATTAGATAGCAATATAAATCAAATCAAGGATATACATACAGTTGGAAGATTGGATAAAGATACTACAGGCTTACTTCTAATTACTAATGATGGAGAGTTAACTCATCAATTACTTGCACCTAAAAAACATGTCAATAAAACTTATTATGTAACTTTAAAAGATCCATGTCCAAGCGATCTAGTGCAAGTTTTTGCTTCAGGTTTTGAATTAGGACAGGGTGAAAAAGTAAAACCAGCTAAATTAGAAATTATTAATCCAACTTTTGTACATTTAACTATTAGCGAGGGTAAATATCATCAAGTTAAAAGAATGTTTGCAAAATTTGGAAATGAAGTAGTTACGCTACATCGCCAATGTTTTGGCACTTTATCATTAGATAATTTAAACTTAGCTCCAGGAGAATATAAAGAGCTTAAGCGAGAAGAAATAAAATAGCACATTAAATTAATAACTAATAGCTCTTAAAAATAGGCAAAAAAACCATTTGGAAAATCACCTCTTTTAGTTATAATATATGTGCTAATTGGCGAATGTGGTGAAGTGGCTAACACAGCGGGTTGTGGTCCCGTCATTCGCGGGTTCGAATCCCGTCATTCGCCCCATATGTTAAAAGACTGTCTAAAACAGTCTTTTTTCTTTGCTTAAACATCAATATATTGCTTATAAGTAATTTAATATATAGTAAAATTATAACTATAAAAAATAGGCTTTTGCCTTAAGGAGTATTAATGAAAAGAATTCTTAGCATTCTTACAGGGAGCGTTTCAATAGTTGCTCTTAGCACCATTGCAGCTGCTTGTGAAAAACAAGAAACACCTTCAACCCCTGAAGACAGAAAAATTAAAGAACTCGAAAGCAAAGTTCAAATTCTACAATCCATTGATCCAAGTCAATACATTAAATTTAAAAAGATTGTTAGTCAACTAAAACAAGATAAAACATTATTTGTCTCAGATATTGACAAATATCTAACTGAAATTGAACAAATAATAAGCACTCAGCGTAATTTAATAACCCAGCTGCAAGCTAAAGAAGATTCTTTAGATAAGATGATTCAAGAGATTAATTCAAGTGCAATTTTAGCTAGTGAATTAAATTCTTCAATACAGGAAGCAAATAAGTTAGGCTCAAGCATTAATAAACTTGATTTAGCTCATAGCAGTATACAAGTTATTACTGAAAAATTAGCCCAAATTCAAGAACAATTTAATACATTACAACAGCTTAAAGAAGCAACTCAAAAGAAAATAGCAACTGCTTTTAGTAAGCTAGATATTGAAATTGATTCATTAAGAGCGCAAATTAATTCGTTATCTCAAATGCATAAAGCTCAAGCTGATAAATTTAATCAAGAGCTTCAAGTGGCAGTAATAGATAAAAAAGCTTCTCTTTCTTCTATTTTGCAAGTTGAAGAATTAATCAAGATTGTTAAGCAAATAGAAACACAAGTACAAAGCACTGCTTCTAGTGCAGAAGAGCAAAAAGCTTTAAAAATTAGTGCTTTTAACAATCTAAAAGCCACAGCATTAGAATTAATTGATCAAATTAATCAATTTGATATAAACTATGCTACTAAGTTAAAGAATCAAATTCAACTTTTAAGCGTTAATTTAGAGCAAGAAAATCTAGAAAAACTAGATGGACAAATTCAAGTACTTAAACAATTAAAACAAGAATATACTAGCTATATAAATCAACACAACTTAATAGTAAGTCAAATCAATGCAACACTAGAACAAGCAAGAAATGTTTTATTGCCTTCTTTAAATCAAGAAATATTTAAAACTGCTAGTGATAATATTTATCAACAATTAATTGACTATTTAGCTAGCATAAATAATTTCAAAATTCCAAATGAAGCTTTAAATAAACTATTACAAGAAACCAATAGTTTCATTGAACAAATTAATGTAAAAAAGAATGAAATATTGCAAGCACAAGCTAAGTACCAAAGTCAGGTTGCTCAAGCTAAAAGTACTATCAAAACTCTTGCGGCTGACATTTTACAGATATTGAATCAAATCCAGCCATATGATAGTAACTATGTTATAGGAGTAAAAGAAGAAGTTACCTTACTTAAAGAGCAATCTTTAGAGCAAGAAAATATTGGTTTACTTCAAGAAAATGTTAAAAGAATGCAACAAATTTTACATGAAGCGCAAGCAAATTTAAATGCTCGTAATCAATTACTTGATAAGTTAAGCAATATTAGCAAACGAAATATTGAAAACTATATCAAGAAGTTTATTCGTCCTTTATTTACGCAAGGCCAAAATAGCCTTTTACAACAAGCTAATAGCATTAAACAATTTTTAAGTCAAGATTTTAGAACTAAAACCTTATCGCAATTAAGAACTCTTGAAGATCAATATATTGAAATGTTTAAACATTTTGAAACTAATTACAATACTACATTGCAAGAGGCTGAAACTATTAAATCTAGTGCACTAGAATTAAAAGCTAAAATTGATCAAAAACCAGCAGCAGATTTAAGTAAAAAAGAGCAAGAAATTGTTCAATATTTAGAATCTTTACCACTTGGAAATATTGAATTACTACCAGGAGATAGTTTAAGCCAAACATTGCAAAAACTTAAACAATATCAAGGAGAGCTAGAAAACTAAAATAATTAGTATCACTCGTGATACTTTTTTATTACTAGCAGATAGAAATAAAAAAATTTTGCCCAGAATAAACAATGAAAGTTTATAATTTATTTATTACTAAAATATTAGGAGAAATAAAAATAATGTACCATTCAAAATTAAATGTTAGACAAACTCAAAGCGCTATTCAAGACTTAAAATTATACTTTCAAGAACAATTAAAAGTGCACCTTAACTTAACTAGAGCAACAGCTCCACTATTTGTATCAAAATCTTCAGGGTTAAATGATGGACTTAATGGTGAAGAACCTGTATGGTTCTTACCTAAAGACAAAGCAGAAAGATTGGAAGTAGTGCACTCACTTGCAAAATGAAAAAGAGATGCGTTAAAACAATATAACTTCTTACCTTATGAAGGTTTATATACTGATATGAATGCCATTAGAAAAGAAGAAGATCTTGACTTATTACACTCATATTATGTTGACCAATGAGACTGAGAGCTAGTGATTTTACCTCAAGATCGTAATTTAGAATACTTAAAGAAAACAGTTAAATTAATTTATGATTCTTTAAAAGTAACTAAAAAACTTTTAAAACTTAAATACTATCAACTTGAAGATGAAATGCCTGAAGAAGTTTTCTTTATTTCAGCTCAAGAATTAGAAAACTTATATCCAAACCTTGATATTAAAGAAAGAGAAAATGCAATTGCAAAAGAACATGGTGCTGTCTTTATTTATGGAATTGGATATCCAATGGAATCAGGAATAATCCATTCAGCTAGAGGATTTGACTATGATGATTGAAAATTAAATGGAGATTTAATTGTTTATTCAAATGTTATTAACCAAGCTATTGAACTTTCTTCAATGGGAATTAGAGTTAATGATCAATCTTTAGTTGAACAAAGTGGATTAAGCAAGGAAGATGTTAGAAAACTTTCTCCTTACCACCAACATGTTATCGATCATAAACTTCCTTTAACTATTGGTGGAGGAATTGGACAAAGTCGTGTTTCAATGTACTTACTTGAAAAAGCTCATATTGGTGAAGTTCAAGCTTCATTCTGACCTGAAGAATATCGTGAAGAAATGCACGCCAAAGGAATTGAATTATTATAATGATTTACTTATAAGCTACATAAAAGCTTATAAGTTTTTTATTCCAACTTTTTGAAATATGACATTAGAAGCTTATAATAAATTGTATTTATACATCAGTATATATTATGCTGTTGTTTTTTTATTCTAAATTTGCCTATATTCTTTCATTGCTAAAAGAATTAATAAATTCACTTGTTAGAGAATCAGTTTTTTTCTAGTGTGCCAATTTTTGATATATTTGCTTACTATAACTATAGGTAGATAAATGTCTTTCTATAACTCTGTTACCGGCTTCTAGTAATACTTGCAGTTTTAGATGCTGCAAATCTACGATTTGTTATCGTCTCTGGCTAATTTTAAGTAACATAGAATTTATATCTCATAAAGTTAGTTAAATTTCATATGATTGTAATATATATTTATTGGTTATTGTCTTTATGGTACTTTTATATATCAGTTTAAAGGACTATTTTTTTAATATTCTATTGTAGATTTAATGTGTATTTTAATACACATTTGATATAATAAGCATAAGGAGAAATATGATTAAAAAAATAGTTGGAAATAATATAAAAAATATTCGTAAAGAAAAGAAGGCTTCACAAGATTATATTGCTGAAGTTGCTTTACTGGACAGAGGTCAATTATCTAAGATTGAATCAGGGAAAGTAAATATAACAATTGAAACTGTTGCTAAAATAGCACAAGCATTAAATGTCAATGTATCTAGTCTATTTGTAAATAGCCAATTAAATGAACCTAAACCATTTGTTAAATGGGCAGGTGGAAAAACACAAATTTTATCTGAGTTAAAAAAATACATACCTGAAAAATTCAACACTTACTATGAGCCATTTCTAGGTGGAGGAGCTTTATTTTTTGCATTACTACCAGAAAAAGCTGTAATCAATGATTTAAATATGCACCTTATGAATGCATTTAAATGCTTTGAAGATGAAACAGCATACCATGACTTAATTAAAAGATTAAAACTTCATGAAAATAAAAATAGTGAGCAATATTATTATGCTGTTCGTGAGCAAGATCGCGAAGCAGACTTTTGAAAGAAATCAATTTCTGAAATTGGGGCAAGATTAATTTATTTAAATAAGGCATGTTTTAATGGGCTATATAGAGAAAATTCAAGTGGTTACTTTAATGTACCATTTGGAAAAAAAGAAAAAGTTAATTGTTTTGATTTAGAAAACTTTAATGCAATTTTTAATTACTTTAAACAAAGCAAAATTAAAATTCTTTCTACTACATATCAAGACGCTATCAAGAATGCAAAAGAAAATGATTTTATCTATCTAGACCCTCCTTATGACGTATATCCAGATAAAACTGGTTTTGTTTCATATGGAAAAGATGGTTTTGATGCACAAGCACAAAGAGATTTAGCTGAATGTTTTAAAATGCTAAGCAATAAGGGAGCTTATGTTATGCTTTCAAATCATAATACACCTTTAATTCAAGAATTATATCAAGGCTTTAATATTAGAGTTATTCATGCAAAAAGAATGATTAATTCTAAAGGATCTGGACGTGGTGCTGTAGAAGAAGTTATCATTACAAATTATTAATATGAAAAAATACTTTGACAATAATTGTCAATTCACTTTATACTTATCTGACTGCAATAAAGCACTAAAAAAGCTTGAGCCTAAGTCGGTAGATATGATTTTTGCTGATCCTCCTTATTTTTTATCAGGAGATGGCATTTCGTGCCAGTCCGGAAAACAAGTAAAAGTCTTCAAAGCTGAATGAGATACTCCTCTTGAATTGAAAGAAAAGCATCAATTCAATCGTAAATGAATTAGAAACTGTTACAGAGTTTTAAAAGATGAAGGTACTATTTGAATATCAGGTACATTGCATAATATTTATTCAATAGGTCTTGCGCTTGAGCAAGAAGGTTTTTCTATTATAAATAATATTACTTGACAGAAACCTAATCCAGCACCTAATTTAAGCTGTAGATGTTTTACCCACTCAACTGAAACAATTTTATGAGCAAGAAAGATTATTAATGGTAAAAAACAAAAGCATTTCTTCAATTATGAATTAATGAAAAAGATTAATGATAATAAACAAATGAAGGATGTATGAAATATTAAACTGCCAAGCAAGGCTGAAAAAATGTTTGGGAAGCATCCGACACAAAAACCTTTAGAACTACTAGAAAGAATAATACTTGCTTCTAGTAGTGAAAATGATTTAGTACTAGATCCATTTAATGGAAGTGGAACAACTGGTATTGCAGCTTATAAACTGAAAAGAAGATATATTGGTATTGATATGGAAGACCAATATTTAGAGATAACTAAAAAACGTTTTATGGAGCTAAAGGATAAGAATGAATAAGAAAGATTTTAATACATGATTTAATAACTTTAAAACTAGCATTGCTAACTATAACTACTATATTGATTTCCAAACAGTGTATAAAAACATTAATATAATGCGACTCAAGCTTAATATGTTAAATTCATTAGTTGGTAGTCAAAATATTGAGCAAGATTTTAAACAATTGTGTAAGGAATATCCAGCAGTGGTGGATGTTATTCCTTTATTGATAGCTAAAAGAGAGTCAGAAATCTATTGTACTGATCAAATGGGCTCAAAAATATATGACTTTAATTTTGCTACTTCATTAGACAAAATGAGCCAAGCTGAAATGGAACAATATTTAGATGACTTAGTTTATTTTATGAAGGAAACAGGATTATTTCAATTATTACAAAGCAATCTAATCAACAACGTTATTGACTACGCCATAGGGGTAGAAGCTGGTCTTAATGCAAACGCCCGCAAAAATCGTGGTGGCAAGCTAATGGAAGATCTGGTTGAAGGTTATATTAAAAAAGCTGGATTTATACTAAATAAAAATTACTTTAAAGAGTTTTATTTAGCTGATGTAGAACGCGAATTTAATTTGAATCTTGATGCATTATCAAATGATGGCCAAACTGCTAAACGTTTTGATTTCGTTTTAAAGATTCAAGACACAATTTATGCCATTGAATGTAACTTCTATTCAAGTTCAGGTTCTAAACTAAACGAAACAGCCAGAAGCTATAAAACATTAGCTTTGGAAGCGAGAAATATTCCTAATTTTAAGTTTGTTTGAATCACTGATGGATTATTGGGCTGAAAGAATGCTAGAAATAATTTAAAAGAAACTTTTGATATTATGGAGCATATTTATAACATTTCAGAATTAGAAAATGGTCTATTTGAAAAACTAAAAGATCACAAGGAAATCTAGCCTTAGACGTCATTATTTTTTATTTAAAAAATAATATAATTATCATGTTTTTAGAAAGGATATAAATAAATGGAGAATTTATTAAATACAGACCTGAAGTCTGGTTTAACTCAAGAAGAAGCACAAGCAAGAATTGCTTCTTTAGGAGAGAATACAATTAAAGCCAAAGAGCGTAAAAGTGTTTTCATGATCTTTTTAGCTCAATTTAAAGACTTTATGATTATCTTGTTATTAATTGCAGCTGCCTTTTCTTTCGGGGTTACAATTTATGAACACGTGTCTGGTAAATTGAAAACCAATGGTGAAATTGCAATTGCATATATTGAACCATTTATCATTTTGATAGTAGTTGCCCTAAACTCTATGCTTGGTACCTATCAAGAGATAAAAAGTGATCAAGCTGTCCGGGCTTTAGCTAAAAGTAATGAACTATATGCTAAAGTTATTCGTGATGGTAAAATGGTTTCAATCCCATCTTCTCAAGTTACAGTTGGAGATTTAATTGTAATTGAAGCTGGAGATATGATTTCAGCAGATGCTAAAATTGTTGAAGCTTTCAGCTTTAGTGTAGTTGAATCAGCTATCACTGGAGAAGCTTTAGCTGTTGAAAAAAGAGTAGGTGAAATTGCTAATATTGAACAATTACCACTAGGAGATAGATATAATACTATTTTCTCGGGTACATATTGTGTTACAGGTAGAGCAATTGCCTTAGTACAAAAAATTGGGAAAGATACTGAAGTTGGTAAAATCAACTCAAGTATTCAAGAACAAGAAGTTCCAAAAACACCTTTACAAATTAAATTAGATAAGTTATCTAAAATCTTTGGAATTTCAGGAATTATCTTACTATTTGCTTCAACTATAATTCAAATTATTTTAACTGGAGCTTTTAGTAAAGATTGATCTAACCCTCAATTATATTCAAATGCCTTTATTATAGGTATTTCACTTGCTGTAGCTGCTATTCCTGAAGGATTAATTACCTTTACTACTGTGCTACTAGCAATTGGTGTTTCACGTATGACTAAGGAAAATGCTATTATTAAGGCTTTCCCAGCAGTTGAAACCCTTGGATCAACAAGTATTATTTGTTCAGATAAAACAGGTACATTAACAGAAAATAAAATGACAGTGGTTAAATTCTATGATGCTCAAGGAGTACAAGATTTAACTAAATCACAAACTTTAGGTAGCTTTGTAGCATGTACTGATGCACAAGTTACTTTAGATGAAAATGGTAATTATGTAGAAGTAGGAGATCCTACTGAAACAGCTATTTTAAGATTTGGACTTGAAAAAGGAAATTCAAAAGAAGAATTCTATTCAAAATTTGAAAAGCTAGCAGCGTTACCTTTTGATAGTGATCGTAAAATGATGTCAGTGCTTATTAAGGCACCTAATGGACAAAAGATTTTAATTACTAAAGGGGCACCTGATGTTATCTTTAGTAAATGTGCTAAATTAGACCCTAATGTTCGTGAAATGAACGAAGAATGATCTAATGATGCAATTAGAGTTATTGCAGTCGCTTACAAAATGTTACCAGAAGATGCCTCAAGCATTACTCTTGCAGATGAACATGACTTTATTTTCTCAGGTTTAATTGGATTAATTGATCCACCTAGAGCAAATGTTAAAGCAAGTATTGAAGAAGCTAAACGTGCTGGTATCAAGACAGTTATGATTACTGGAGACCACTTAACTACAGCTGTAGCAATTGCACGTAGCTTAAGTATTTTTGAAGAAGGTGATAAAGCTATTGATGGTACTACACTAGCAAATATGAGCGATGAAGAATTAACTCAACAAGTACAACATATTTCAGTTTATGCTAGAGTAAATCCATCTGACAAACTTAGAATTGTTAAAGCTTGACAAGCACATAACCAAGTGGTTGCTATGACAGGAGATGGGGTAAATGATGCTCCAGCCCTAAAAGCTAGTGATGTTGGTTGTGCTATGGGAATTACTGGAACTGATGTTTCAAAACAAGCTGCTGATGTTATCTTAACTGATGATAACTTTAACACCATTGTGCGTGCAGTTAAATCAGGTAGAGAAACATTTATACGTATTAAAACAGTTATCTTAAACTTACTAGTTTCTTCATTAACTGAAATTATTGTTATGTTAGTTGGACTATTTGCCTTTAGATTTATCTTTAAAGATGCAATTGGTGGTGAAGAATTTATTGTTCTAACTGCAGCCCAACTATTATGAATTAACTTATTAACACATGGATTACCAGCTATTGCACTTGGAATGGTGCCTAGTGATGTGGATGTAATGAACCATAAGCCAATTAATAAAAACCAAAGCATTTTTGCTGATGGCCTTGGTAAACGTCTAATTATTCACAGTGTAATTCTTTCTCTTGCTGCATTGCTTTCTTACTTAATTGTAGGATTATATGCTTCTAACCATGGTATAAAAGGAAAAGATTTTGTTATGTTAACATCTTCTGCTGCCTTTATTACTTTAGGAGTTGGATCAAGTATTAACTCATTAAACTTAATGTCAAAAAACAGCATCTTTAAATGCTCTCTAGCTAAATACAAATTAGTTTACTTAGCAAGTAGCTTTAGTATGATTTGTATGCTTGGATCAGCCTTTATTCCAGGTATTAACCAATTATTTGGAAATGTTGATTTATTAAGATTTAGCTATTCATATTCAGTTGTTTATTGATTAATTCCAATCCTACTTGCATTTGTGCTTACAATTTGTGTTGAAGGGTACAAACTTTATCAAGCTATTGCAAGCAAAAAAGCTATGCAACCAGCAGTAAATGAATAAGAGATATAAAAAAAGCACGTTTGTGCTTTTTTCTTATCCAAACATATTTAAGCTTTCAGTAAAGGTTGGATGAGTGTAAATAAAGTTAGCTAATTCATCGTATTTAATTTTCTTAGCAATAGCTAATGAAATAAGGTTAATCATTTCATCAGCTTGATAATTAAATAATGTCGCTCCGATAATGTAGCCTTCACTATCTACAAGTATTTTATTTCATCCAAATGTTTCATGTATTGTTTTAGCTTTTGGAATTGATGATGTATTTAATTGTTTAACTTCATATTTGATGCCTTTAGCATCAGCTTCTTTACAATTCATTCCAACACGTGCATAGGCTGGATCAATGAATAAACAGAATGGAATTGGTGGACGATTGTTTGAGTTACGTTCATTAGTTTTGTCTAATAATTGAGGTAATACAATTCTAGAGTCATCTAGTGATACATATGTGAAGAAAGGACCACCTTTGCAATCACCAACAGCTCAAATGTTATCTGCTGTAGTTTTTAAGTTTTCATCAACTTTAATTGCACCATTTTCAGTAATAACACCAGCTTTGCTTAATCCTAAACGATCTAAGTTTGGTTCACGCCCAATTGATACTAGAACTGCATCATACATTTCTTCAACTTCTTGTCCATCAATGATGGCTGTAACTTTTGTACCTCTGCTGTAGTCTTTAATAGCAATAATTTCAGCATCATTTTCAAAGTTAATTCCTTGGGTTTGCATCGTTTCTTTAACGCTGTATGAATCCATGTAATCTTCTGAAGGTAAGAAGTTGTGTAGTTTGCTATAAACAGTTACCTTACTTCCGAAGTTACTATACATACTTGCAAATTCAAGACCAATAAATCCAGCTCCAACAACAAGTAATCTTTTTGGTAATGCATTTAATTCTAAGATTGCATCTGAGTAAAAAATGTTTTTTGATTTGATGTCTAAATCTAATCTAATAGGTTTAGAACCTGTGTTGATAACAACTTTCTTTCCGCGTATTTTAATTAATTTATTTTGTGTTTCAATAAGAATTGTGTGTGGATCAAGGAAGCTAGCTGCTCCGACATATAAGTCAACATTTTCGCTGCTCATAATTTGATCATAGCTGTCGTTGTGCATTTTCTTAATAAATGCTCTTTTATATCTTTGTGCTGTTCTATAATATGTTTCTTTTTCTTTTCAAGTCATATTAAGATTATGGGTTTCAGCTTGTTGTCTAATTTTAGCACTGTGAATTAGAGCTTTTGTAGGCAAGCAAGCTACATTAATACATGCTCCTCCAGCCATATCTATATCTTTTTCAATAAGAGCAACTTTTTGCTTATTGGCTGATAATTTGGTTGCAAGAGTTTTTCCTGCTTTTCCTCAACCAATAATAATTACATCATATTCGATATCTAACATATTATGCCTCCCTAGATAAGATATCATTCTTAATATCTTCTAGTGTTTTGTTTTTTAAATTTTCGTATATAACATTATTTAATGAGTTGATTAAATCCTGTTCTACTGCTTCTATATTTCGTGAGATCACGCATTCAGAATCCTTGAGACCACTAGCCCAAGTTTTATTAATTAACTTTAGGTCTAAAACATCAAGCAAGTCGCTGCATTTGATGTCATTTAGCCCTACATTCAAGGCATACCCTCCTTTACGACCTCGACTTTTCTTAATCCAATTGTTGTCATCCATTGCTTGCAATATTAATCTGACTTTAACAGGATTAATGTTAGCATTTTTAGCAATTTCAGAGCTACTCATAGCAGTATTCTTGTGCCCTAAAATTGTTAAAATGTGTAATAGACTAATAAAGTCACTGAATCCATATTTCAGTTCATTCTTTTTATATGTTACATTAACCATTACATATTAATTCTAGTACAAAAAAATAATATTTCAAGTGAATTTTTCAATTGTTTAGGCCTATTTTTTAGGCACAGAAAAATGAAAAAATTTCTACATTTTAAACAAAAACGACTAGTTTGGACAAAATAGGATAAAACTTATAAAGTTTTATATTAAAAACAAGCAATTTTTGCAACTTATGATAAAATAAACATATGAAAAATAATAAAGTATCACTAGCTTGCGAATTGTGTCGTAAAAAGAATTATGTCACAGTTAAAAGTGCAGGTAATCCAGAGAGAATTGCAATTAAAAAATTCTGTCCACGCTGTAAAGTACACTCACTACATAAAGAGGAAGTATAATGAGTTTAGAAAATGAAACACAAGTTGAAACATCAGAAGTAACTGATACTAGTGTAGTAGTTGAAGAAAAGAAACCATCTTTAAAAGAAAGATGAAAAAATCGCAAAAAAAGATATTTCTTGCGTAAGGTTGTCAAAGACATCAAACGTGTTAGATGATCTTCACCAAAAGAAAATTGAAAAAATTTAGCTAAGATAATAATCTTTACAGTAATATTTGCTTTATTTGTGTATGGTGTAACAATCGGATTTACATCATTATGATCTGCAATTGGTGCAGCAAAATAAGGAGACAAGATGAATACAAATTTTAAATGATATATGATTTCTACTATTCGTGGAAAAGAAGAACAAGTTCTAGAAGCATTAAAAAACAGAATTGTGGCTGAAAACGTTGCTGATTCATTCAACCAAGAAGCTACAGAATTTGGTGCTTTCAAAATGTACTCAAAACCAACATTAACACCTAAAGAAATGGAAAAGAAACGTATTGGAGAACCTTACAAGATTAAATACGTAAATATGTATCCAGGTTATATCTTTGCTAACATGGATATGACTGATGAAGCTTGATACGTTATCCGTAACACTCAATATGTTACAGGGATTATTGGATCATCAGGAAAAGGAGCTAAACCAACTCCAGTATCAGCTAGCGAAATTAGAAAAATGATTAAAGCTGAAGCTGAATACTTAAAATTATTTAATGAAGGTAAAAACTTACTTGGACTTAAATTAGGTGACCTTGTTGAAGTAATTAATGGACCATATAAAGGTGAAATTGGGCCTATTGCTTTACTTGATGTTGATAAAGATATTGCTGTTGTAGAACTTGAATCATTTGGTAAGAAAATTGTTGTGGAATTCCCTCTTGAATTACTAAAACCTAGTGAAACATACCTATAATAATTACAATGTGCCTTGTGCACATTTTTTTATAAAAAAATACTGGCAAGCCAGTAATTTAAAATTCTTTACGTTCTTTTTTGAAATGCTCAATTTTATCATTAGTTGCTTCAATTTTTAATTCAGCTCACATGATAGCATCCTCAAGAGAAGCTACATTTTCAGGGAGATTTTTAATAAATTTTAATAGCAAGTTACATTCATGAATTTTATCATTTGCATATTTTTCAAGTGCAAGTAAGGAATCATCAGCTTGAGTTGCTTCGTATTTTTTAGCATACTTAGTAAAGTTCTTTAGCAGTTTCTTTTGGTGAGATAGAGCTGAAGTAGTTTTATTGATGTTAGAATCAATTGTATCAAGATGATTTGAACGTTGCAATATGATATCTTGATTACGGTAACAATAATCTAGTTTTAATACATCATCCTTATTATAATTAACAATATCGGTATCAATAATTTGCAAGTCTTGTAAGGTTAAGTTTAACTTATTAGTTGATTTTTTAGCTTTATTAAATAATTGAAAACGAATGAAACCTAAAAAGCTAGCAGCAAAGCCTGGATCATCAAAGATGCTGGTATCTACTTCAGGTTGTTTAGCCTCAAATAAGGCTCTAGTAGCGATAAAATAGTCATCCCTATGTAAATGAGGCACAACAATTTTAAGTGACAATAAACGCTTACCATTGTATTTTGAAGCGTTAAAACAATTAATTCCAAATAGCTTATTTAAAATGATATTTTCCATTTGGGGGTTTCAACCATAAAATTCAACTTTTTCAGCTAAATTAGCAGCAGAAATTTCTTCTTTAGCTAAAATAGATAAATCATTTAGCAGATTAGATTTAAGTTTATTTAAATAAGTACGATAGTTAAAATTCTTAAATGACATCATTGAGGTTTTAGTCATAAAACCTTTATTTAAATCATTTTCACGATACATCCCAATCGTATAACAATAAGGTAGAAATTGAACATTTAAGTTACCAGGTAAACGTTTTAAGAAGTTATTGGTAATTGCTTCAAAATCGATAAAGACTTTTATTTTATTATTTTTCATTATGTGCCACTTCCATTAGTATGTCAAAAAATTGTTTAACATTTAATGAAGCCTTGCCAATTAAGAATCCATCAATATCATCTTTATTAATTAGTTTAGTTACATTAGTTTCAGTTACACTTCCACCATATAAAATGTGACAGTTTTGATCCACTAATGAACGGATATATTCAGAAATTTCTTGAGCTTGACATGATGAAGCACACTTACCTGTTCCAGTAGCTCAAACTGGTTCATAAGCAATAACAAATTTATCATGTGGCAAATTAGCACTTGATTCCAAGACTTGTTGCTTAATTACACTTTTAGTTTGACCACTTTCAAAATCATGTAAGTTTTCTCCGACACAAATTATTGGTGTAATACCATTAGCTATAAGTTGCTTAGCTTTTTCATTAATAAGAGCATTATCTTCCTTGTGGTGTGCTCTACGTTCATTGTGCCCAATGATAGCATATGAGACATTTAAATCCTTAAGCATAGCTGCACTAACATCACCTGTATAAGAACCTTCTTGGTGGCTTGAGACGTCTTGAGCAACTAAGACAAAATTATCTATTTTAAGGTTTCTAAACGCAGACAAACATGTGTAAGGAGCTGCAATTCCGAAACTAACTTTATTATTAAAGACTGAAGCGTTTTGTTGATAAAGATCCTTAATTTTAGCGATATACATTTCTGCTTCTGTATATGTTAAATTCATTTTTCAGTTACCAATTATTAAAATTTTATTCATTTTTACCTTCTTACTATATTTTATTAAATTTAAATTTAAAACCTAAATATAAATGCAGCATATTTTATGAGATTTTTTGCTTTATAATTGCAATTTACTTATGCTAAAAGTGAACAAAAGCAAGGAAAAGTTCATTTTTAGTTCACTTTAGCTAATTTTTAATTTATTAGTATATGAACAATAAAAATCGCGGGATGTTTTTAGAAACAATTATTAATCAAACACTATCTTATTATTGAAACAATAATATTGCTTATATTGAGAAAAAGGCTACGCCTATGGAATTAAAAGCACTTGCACGTAGCAATAGAAATAAATTTCGTGGTACTTTTAGTCTCAAGAAATCTACAGTTGATTACATAGGTATGTATCAAGGTAGATTTATTTGTTTTGAAGCTAAAAGCACTAATGAAAATCGTTTAGATCTAAGCAACTTTCAAACCCACCAACTAGATTATTTAAAACTAATTGACACCCATAAGGGAATAGCTTTTGTGATTGTGTATTTTTCACTATATAACGAGTTTTACTTAGTTAATATACCTTATGTATTAGAGCAATATCAAATGCATAAATCAATACCTTATGAAGAGATAAAGAAAAACTCAAGAAAACTAATCCTTGAGTTTCCTGGTTATCTAAATATTCTTAATTAAGCTTTGAAGTCTACTAAGTCACGTAAGTATTTAGAAGGTGTATATTTTACAACACGTCTTTGTGGTACTTCGATGTAGTCTGGTTCATCTGCTGATTTCTTAAATTTATTTGACATTGTTCTAGCTGGTTTAATTGAAGTAGAGAAGATACCTAGGTGTGATAATCTTACTTTTTCTTCCATAATTAATTGTTCTTTTAGAACAAAAACCATAGCATCAAATACTTTTTCTACATCTTTAGGTGTAAATTCTGAACGTTCTGATACTTCGTTAATGAATTCTTTTTTTGTCATGTTTTTATTCCTCTCTAAGGTATGTGTTTGTTGTTTATACCTATATTATAGAACAAAAAAATATTTTTTAGAAAATAATTCTCGTGAATTGTGGAAAAATAGTTTTTGTTCCACATTTTCATTTTAGGAGCAAAAATGCATAAAAAAAACTAGTTTCCTAGTATTTACTGGCGGGACAGAGAGGATTTGAACCTCCGCGGGAGTTGCCTCCCCTATAGTCTTAGCAGGACCACCTCTTCAGCCTCTTGAGTACTGCCCCATATGCTTAATATTATATAGCATATTTATTTTAAACTAAACACTTTTTATATAAAATTTTAAATTTTGGGCCCAAAAAGCTAGTTAAAAAGAAAATATTGTCCCTGTTGGAACAATACTATTTTTCGATAAACATGTAACCATCACCTTTTTTCAGATCAAGAATTGAAATAAATAAATCTTTATTAATTTTCTTAGTTACTAGGAATAAATCAGCTGCATCTAAATATTGAGTATTAGTTGTGATCATATATTTCTTAGCACGAGAATATCCACCAATTACTTCTACAATTGAAAAAGTATATGTACGATTTGAAAGTTTGTTAATTTGTTCAATTAATTGGAATGGGTGATCACAGAAAATTTGAGTTTGAACTAATTTATTTTTTGGATAAGTAAAGTTAACAATAAAGGCATTAATTAATAACATGAAGAAGCCTGATACATAGTTTAAATTAAAGAAAATATCAAGCGCTCATGGGCTATTTCCTTCTAGTGGCTTTTGTGCCAGTGACATTGAAGCTGGAATATAAGATCCCATAATGTTGGCAAGAGTTAATGAAATAAAGTTTAAAAAGAGAAAGACAGTACCAATATCTTTTAGTTTAGTTTTAGCAATATACATTCCATAAATATCAAAACCACCTGTAGAAGATCCAATAATTATGCAAGCTACAGCAGCTATTCCTTGCAGCATACCTCAGCAAAGTGAATATAAGAAAATAGCCATGTGTTTAATTGCGTCTTTATCATAGTTTCAAAGCACAACTTGGACTTCATTTTGAACAAAAATTGCTGGTGAATTAGCTTTTAAGTTTGTGAATAAATAAACTTCGTTAATTCCAGGAATGAAACCAAAAATTACCCCAGCTAATGTAAAAATAAATAAGTAGTAACCTGTATAAATGGTAAAACTATGTGAAATCTTCTTTCATGATAAGACTAACAGAGGAATGTTTAAAATAAAGTAAATTAATCAGAAACAAAGGTTAAAGACGATGTAACCTAAATTAGAGTCTGGATTTTTAGATTGAATGTAGTATAGAAAGAAACTACCAATCCCTTGTCCAAAAGCTTCCAGCCCAAGAGCATATAGTCCAGTATTTTGAAGGAGTAAAACCCCAAATAGACCCATAACAGTTCCAATTATGGTCATTACCAAGATTTTTTGTCATGGTTTTTTGATCCGATATAAGAATGCAAAAGCAAGTAAAGAACTCTTAATTTTTTGTCTTGTATATTCTTTTTTATGTCCCATATTACCTCCTTAATTTTTAGTAAATTAAGCACAAAATGGGATAAGAAATCTCTTTAAAATACAACTTTTATATTCATTTTTGCTTAATATTTAAATTATATCACTGCAAAAATAAAAAATATTAAATGAATGCAAAAATAGGGACTTTTAGCACTATATGCTAAGGCTGCAGAAATGTGGAAAGTTTCCACACACCTGGTAGGCTAGAAGTTTAAAGAATATAATATAAGTAAATAGATCATTTATAGGCCTAATGTTCAAACTAAATAAATATTTATTTGAGTTAAATTAAACATTTTAGGTTTACAGGAGTAGATATGGAAAAAATCAAAACTATTTTATGCCTTACAACAATTGGCACTTTTGCTACATTGCCAATGGTTTCTTCTTCATGTACTCATCAAGACCAGCCAGAATTAAATGGACAAAAGTTGTATAAAAATACACAATTAGCTGCTAATTATAATGCACTTAAAAAATCAAATGTTACAACCATTAATCACATTAATTCATTATTCATAAAAATTGATTCCAAATTCAATAAAAAAAATTCAATTAATGCTTCAGCCTTCATTGATTGAGCAAATGCTGAAGCAATACTAAAATATAATGAAAAATATAGTGATAAGCAATGATATAAAATGCTGGTTGGAAACTTATATGATACTTTAATAAGTAATGAAAATCTTGTAGACTCCTTAACCCTTGATTTCGTCCATAAAGATACTGTAGTAGCATTAAAAACAGATATAAATCAAAATGTTATTTTTAATAAGAATAGTAATTTAGTTAATGCATATATTTTGAATAATTACATAAAGTATATTTTAGATATTGTTGAGAGAAATAACCAAGGTCAAAAAACTAATAATATTTACTGAATAAATAATGTAAAAGATATCTTAAAAAAACTAGTAGTGCCAAGCGCTTATATAATTGATCCAAGTGTTGTTAAAGCTAATTCTAGTTTTTTATCATTAAAGAATAATAATTTATGAGATATTTTTCTAAATAAAAATAAGTATATAAGTACCATAATTTCCCCTCTTGATTTAACTGAAACCGACTTTAAAGAAATAGATAAAATCAGTGATGAAATAATACAAAATATTAAAGAAAAAATAAAAATTATTGACCCAGGTATGTATGACTGAGATGATAATGATAGATATTTAATGTCAAAAATTACCCCCAAAATTACTATTTCGAGTTGAAAAGATATTATTGAAAAAATTAATTTAAATCAAGACTATAGTCCAATTTCATTACAAAAAGCAACAATTGCAAAGAATGATGAGAACTATTTTGTAAATATTAATTTAAAAATCCCGAAAAATCTAATTCAAAACTATAAAATTGAAAATACAAATAAGAATAAAAATGAAACAAGCATAAGAATAAGCTTTGACAATAGTTTGCCATTAAACTTTGAAAGTTTTAAAAATAACTATGGGAAATTAATACGTAACGCAGTAGCATATACATTATGAATGAATATAAATGCATTAAAACCTTTTAATCCTAAACCTAAGGATATTGATGATATGCATATTAAGTATTGCTTATTGTCACAAGATGAATATAGTTATATGCTGTTCGATCAAATATTGCTGAAACTTATAGAAATTAAAACTAAAGAGACTAGCCTAGAATTAAATTTACCAATTAATTCACTAGATGACAAGAATTCTTCTAATATAGCTGTTAATGTCAAAATAGATGATCGTGGGTTGACTATTTTCGATAAGAAAGTACCAGCAGAAATAAATTCTAAGAAATTACTTTCCATATCATAATAAACTTATGATATGGTTTTTTAATAGCTTTAGGCTACTATTTAGTTGTAAAATAAAATACTTAACTAAATTGATTAATTTAATAAAATATAGCTATGTATGATAATATAGCAGCAATTAGTTCAGGTTCACATGTTAATCAACCTATTTCAATAGTAAGATTAGCAGGTCCTGATGTAAAAGAAATTATTTCTAAAATTTATAAAGGAAGAATGGGAAGTGATCATAATATTACTTATGGTCACATTTATGATGGTGAAACATTAGTAGACGAAGTCCTAGTAATGTGATTTTTAGGTAAGCCAAATCCTGATGGTTCAGTTACATATAACAACTATGTTGGAGAGCCCTTAATTGAAATTAACTGTCACGGTGGAATTATAGTAACAAATAAAGTGCTAGAACTTTTATTACAAAATGGTGCTAGATTAGCTGAAAGAGGAGAATTTACTCGAAGAGCTTTTCTCAATGGCAAAATGGATCTTGTTAAGGCTGAAGCAATTCATGACTTAATCATGGCACAAACAGGTTCTCAAGCTAGTGCTTCAGTAAATAAGTTCAAAGGAAAAACATCAACAATGATTGACGAATTTCTCAATGAAATAGCATTATTAATTGGAACTTGTGAAGTAAATATTGATTATCCTGAATATGAAGATGTAGAGCAAATGGACAATCAAGTGATGCTAAGCAAACTAGATTACTTAATTAAAAAACTTTCTGAAATTGTTAAGATTTCAGAAGATTCGCGTTATGTATTTGAAGGCGTTAAAGTTGCTTTCTTAGGAAAACCAAATGTTGGTAAAAGTAGTATATTAAATAGCTTACTTTCAGAAGATAAAGCTATTGTAACTGATATTGCTGGTACCACTCGTGATTTAGTAGAAGCAACTTATAAAATTAACGATATGCTATTTAAACTAGTTGATACAGCTGGATTAAGAAAAACTGAGGAAAAAATTGAGCAAATTGGAATTAAGAAATCACTTGAACAAATTGAAAAATCTGACCTAGTAGTTCACGTTATTGATACTGTGCAAGGGATGGATGAATTTGACTTACAAGTGCAAGCTCGTGCTAAGGAACTTGGCAAATTCTATATAAAAGTACTTAATAAAATTGATTTAGATAATAGTTATAATGAACCTGGACTTGTTAAGATTTCAGCTCTTGAAAATAACATTTCTGCCTTAGAGCAAGCTTTGGTGGCTAACTTTGCTAATATAGATATTTTTGATGAAAGAATTTTTTCTAATACAAGACAATTATCATTAATTAAGCAAGCTTTAGAATGCTTAAAGAATGCTAAAGTTTCTTTAGAGCTATATTATACATTTGACGTCATTATTGTGGATTTATATGCTGCATGAGACGCACTACAAAATATAAAAGGAAATGTAAACAGAGAAGACTTGCTAGATATTATGTTTAGTAACTTCTGTTTAGGTAAGTAAAATGGGAAAGAAACGTAATAAATTTGTTGATGCTCATAATCACATAAGCATTAACTACTATAAATCTCCAGATATCATTGATATGATAGTGGAACAAGCACATCACAATCGAATTGATTTTTTAATGGTAAATGGTGGACATCCAGAAGAAAACAAAGAAGTGCTTGAACTAGCTAAAAAATATGACATTATCAAGCCAATTATTGGAATTCATCCTGAATCCGGAATTGATGGAAATGATTATAAGCAAGTGGAAGAATTATTAACTCCAGATGTAGTTGGAATTGGTGAAATTGGACTTGATTATTACTATGAGGATGCTCCAAGTCGCGAAAATCAAATTGATTCTTTAACTAATCAAATTATTTTAGCTAATAAATATAATTTACCAGCTGTAATTCATATTCGTGATAAAGATAATTGCGATTTAGCTTACCAAGATGCCTTTGATATACTAAGCAAGTATCCTAATACAAAATGTATGTTACATACTTATAGTGGTACATTAGAGTGAGCTAAAAAGTTTGAACAATTTCCTAATTTATATTTTTCATTCAGTGGATCAATAACTTATGGTACAAATGATCAAGCTAGAGAAGTTATTGCTTACCTTCCTCTAGAACGTATGTTAACTGAAACTGATGCTCCTTATTTAAGAGTTCACCCTTACACAGGTGAATTAAATGAACCAAATACAGTGCTATTTGTCGCTTATTATATGGCAGGAATTAAGCAAGTTGGAACTGAAAAATTTGTTGACCGGATCAATCGTAATTTAAGAAATTTATTTGGACTAAAAGATGAAAAATAATCAACCAAGATTCGCTAAAAAGGAATTTGGTCAAAATTTCTTACAAGATCAAAACATTATTCATAAAATAGTCAACGTCTTTCCAATTGCTAATGAAAATGTATTAGAAATTGGCCCAGGAAGAGGAGCTTTAACAAAAGCCCTATTACCTAGTGCTAAAAGTGTTACATCATATGAAATTGACCAAGATATGGTGGATGTATTAAACACTGAAATTAGTGATCCTAAATTTAATTTAATACACCAAGACTTTTTACAAAGTGACTTAAGTAAGATAGAAGAAAGTTACTTAATTGCTAATATTCCTTACTATATAACTACAGATATTCTATTTAAAGTTTTTGAACATAAAGAAAAATTTAAAGGTGTCCTTTTAATGGTACAAAAAGAAGTGGCACAAAGAATATGCGCTAAAATCAATACAAGTGACTATTCAAAATTATCGGTTTCAGCCCAATATTTGGCAAATTGTAAAATTGAATTTATTGTTCCAAGAGGATGCTTTGTGCCTGCACCAAAGGTAGATTCAGCAATTATTTCTTTAGTTTTTAGACCTGAAATTAGCTCTCAAGATTGAAATAAACATAAAGAATTTTTCAAATTATGCTTTGCCAACAGACGTAAAAAGCTCTCATATGCACTAAGTGCTAAGTACCCTAAAGAACAAATTTTAGCTTCCTACACGGCTATGGGATATGATGATAATATTCGTATCCAACAACTCACAGTTGACCAAATAGTAACATTACACAACTTACTTACAAAGGAAGCTTAAGCTTCTTTTTTAATTTCAACACTATGATATAGCAAAGCAATATTCATTATTCAGTCTAAGGATTAGTTCAAGAAATAGATGTGTAAAGATATAAGTTATAAGAATGTAATGAAAAGATTAATACACCTTGACCCAATTTAAAGAACTAATATCCTTATGTCCTAGGGCTATTAGCTTTTAGATCGAAAAACGTACCTAATTTAGGCACGCTTCTTTTTACTTAATGATTTTTTGTCAGGTTAAGATGTCTAGACAGCTAATTGTAATCAATTCTATTATAATAAATGATCCGATTACAAATGGTAAACGATCAAGAGCTTTAACGCTGGCACTCGATAAGTAAGCTAACATATAACAATCAATAACAAATATAAATATCATGAATAGATATTTAATTACAGAAAATGTAATTTTAAGTGCTCTAACTTGTCTTCCTATAATCAGGTCTCCAAGCATAAATATAGCAATGAAAATAATTCAACTATACATTATTGTGCTTGTAATGGCACCTGAAAAGTTAGTGCTTGATGCTGTGTTAAAGCTATAGAAATGATGTATTGGTTTCTGTCCATTAACCATTTCAGTAACTAAAACTTGTCCAGGAATGCACATTAATATTAATATTAAAAATGCAACAGCAATAAGACAAGATTTAAATATTAAACAAGTGTCTTTTCTATCTAATTTCATTAAATTAAAAATGGGAAATTTTTAAAGCCTAAGCTTTACAACCGTAAGGTTGAAATTTCTTTTACTCCTTACAGATATTTTTTTGTGGGAATTACTTCCCACATAATCATTATACTATTAAACCTATGCAAGCCTATTTTTATAGCTATTATGTGGAAAATTCCACAAAATATGGAAATTTCTCACATTTTTAAATCTAAAAGAAAAGGTACTGGTTTGTAGAAACAATATAACTTGCTTAATGGACTTGAAAGCAAAAATGATATTTGCAATTAAAAAACCCAATATTTGAAGAATTAATATTGGATTAATAAGAAATTGCTCAAAAGCCTTGCTGATGTAAAAAGTTTACATAGTTGCTTAAAATATATTTATTAATTGAATCAGTAGCTTGAAACACGTAAGAATTTAAACTATGAAATGAAGATCAAATACATTGTAGTAACTTGATATCCATTAAAGGTTCTTCACCTTCATGTTTGTAGCAAATAAAGCCACCATATTGCACATCAAAAGAAATAAAATTTCTAGTGCTTCCACAAATCCGACATTTGTTAAAGTAATTGCAAAATCCTTGATTCACAAGTAGTTGGGCAATGAAATAAGTTAGTATCTTTTGATTATCATATTTGCCTATGTCATAGAAGTATCGATCATATTCAGCAAAAATATGGTTCTGAGTTTTGATGTAAGAAAAGACTTTTGTTAGCTTAGTAAAAAATAAAGAATTTTCTAAATTACTAATGTCAAATAGCTTTACTAAAGTAGCTTTTTTTAATTTTCCAACTTTAGTATCAAAGCGAGCTTTAAAGTACTCAAGTTCTACAATTGAGCCCAAAATCAGGTTGCTACGATTTTTGGATCCGGGCTTATCTAGCCCTTGAGCATAGAGTGCAAAAGTACCCCTAGCCCCAAAGAATGTGACTAAGAATTTATTATCTTCATATTCAGAAATATTCATAACAAGTGCTTTTTCTATGCTAACCATGACTAAATTATATTATTTTGCAATAAAAATGCAGGCTTTTAGCACTTTTTTTGCCAGCAAGAACTTGAAATATATACTATAGTATATATTGAAAAATAAGGTAAAATATACATACTAATTAAAAATGGAGAAAATATATGGAAATTTCAGAAATCAAACAATTATGCATTGATTCATTATCTGCAGTTCCAGGGATTGTTAAGTTACATAAGCCTACACTTGACTTAGATAAACCTTGTGACGAGTTAGATGATTGTCAAGCGCTCTTACCCGAGTTAATTAATGTCACAACTTCATCAACTGGTTTAAGCTTACAGTTAGCTTTCACAATTTTAGATGGGGTCTCAGCTAAATTTATTGTGACACAATTATTTAAACAAATTGACTTTGCTTTAAAGAAGAAGAAATTGAAATTATTGAATCTAACAGTAATTATTAAAGGAGTAAACAATGCAGGATAAAAATATCTTAACTGGTGTAGTTTTATCAAATGCTTTAATTTCAGGGGCTAATGCCTTAGTTAATGCTAAAAATAAAATTGATGCCTTAAACGTTTTCCCAGTTCCTGATGGTGATACAGGAACAAATATGGCTTCTACAATTGCAGCCACAGTAACTAATCTTGAAGCAAATGCCAATGAAACTGTGTCAAAAATTTTAAGTGATATGGCTCATGACATGATTTATGAAGCAAGAGGTAACTCAGGAGTTATTCTTTCTCAAATATTTAAAGGGTTTGCATTAGGTACAGCCGATAAAGGTAACTTAAATACTGCTGACTTAATTCAAGCCTTTGAAGGTGCGACAGCGAGAGCTTATAAATCAGTCTTTAAACCGGTTGAAGGAACAATACTAACAGTTATACGTGAAACAACTGAAAACTTAAAATTAGAATTCGAAGGCAAAACTGTTACTTATGTTGAATTCTTTGATAAAGCTTTAGCTTTTGCTCGTAAAAGTTGTGATGAAACTCCAAATAAACTTAAAACCTTAAGAGAAGTTGGTGTTACAGATAGTGGTGGAGAAGGACTTTATACAATTCTATGAGGAATTAATGAAGCATTACATGATCGTTTTGTAGCTATCTCTGAACAAAATGATGACATTAATAACTTTATTAGTGAAACTGAAGTTTATGAAGGTGAATTTGGGTATTGTACAGAAGTTTTAATTGACTTAGACAATCCTGAAAAATTTGATAAAGAAAGCTTTACTAAACGTCTTGAAAAAATAGCTAACTCACTTGTAGTTGTTAATGATGATAACTTAGTTAAAGTACATGGACATGCTATTAAGCCAGGAAAATTATTAAACCTAGCTCAAGAATACGGTGAATTTATCAAGATTAAATCTGAAAACATGACTTTACAAGCTAACTATTCAAAAGCTAATGCTGAAAAGATGAAACAAGAAGCTCAAAATAATGAAGCTCGTAAATTATGTGGAGTTGTTTCATGTAACCTTGGAAGTGGAATTGTTAAACGGATGAAAGAATTAGGTTGTGACTTTATTGTTGAAAGTGGTCAAACTCAAAATCCTTCTGCTCAAGATTTAATCAATGCAATTAATAATGTTAATGCTGAAACAGTTTTTGTACTAACTAATAACTCAAACATTATTTTAGTAGCCCAACAAGTTGCACAAGTTATTGATAACAAAAATGTTCTTGTAGTCCCAACTAAATCTCAAATGCAAGGAATTACTGCAATGTTAAACTTCAACCATGATTTATCTGCTGAAGAAAACATTGAAATGATTGAAGAATCAATTGCTACAGTAGTAACTGGAGAAGTAACTAAAGCTATTAGAAACACTACTTTAAATGGAGTTAAGATCAAAAATGGCTCATATTTAGCAATTATTGATGGCAAGATTATTTCAGCACATACAACAGTTATGGCAGCAGTCAAAGCAATTTTAAAAAGCAGTATCAAACCAAGTAGTGAATTAGTTTCAATCTATTATGGAGATGAAAGTAATTTAGGGGAAGCTGAAGAAGTTTCAAACTACATTAATGCTACTTATGATTGTGAAGTTGATATTGTTGAAGGTAACCAACCAACATATCAATTCTTGATAGGAATCGAATAATGAAATATAAATATACAATTGCTTTTGATGCTAATGGAAACGATAAAGGTGTCCTTGAATGTTTTTTAGGAGCTCAAAGATTTGCTAGCGAAAATCCTGATGTACTAGTTAAACTAGTTGGGGATATTAAAGAAGTTGCTGATTTAAATGATGCAGCTAACTTAGAACTAATTCAAAATGCTAACAAACCTAGTGATCCTAGAAATATTCGCAAATCAATGTCAGAAGACACTTCAATGAATCAAGCGTTAAACTTAGTATTAAATAAGGAAGCTGATGCAATTTTATCTAGTGGAGATAGTGGAACTTATATTTCTACTTTAACTCTAAAGGCTAAAAGATTACCTGGAGTATCTCGTCCAGCTTTCATGCCAATTGCAACAGCAAGTAATAATCGTAAATTTGTAATCTTAGATGTTGGTGCTAATTTAGAAACTAAGACAGAATTCTTAGTAGAATGAGCTGCACTAGCTGCAACTTATTGCAAAGCAATGTGACAAGTAACTCGCCCTCAAGTCTCTCTAGTTAATATTGGAACTGAAGATTACAAAGGCAATAGCACAACTCAAGAAGCACACCAAATTCTAAAAGGTGCTTTAGATTTCGAGTACCTAGGATTTATGGAACCAAAATCTTTATTCAAAGGCCAATGTGATGTGGTGTTATGTGATGGTTATGCTGGTAACATTATGATCAAGAGTTATGAAGGAGCAATTTCTAGCTTCAAGCATATGCTTAAGCAAGAAATTAAGCCTAGCTTATTAAGAAAAATTGGTGCTTTATTGCTTAAACCTGCATTTAAAGCAGTAGCTAATAAGTTAGACTATCGTTCAATTGCTAGTGCTTGAGTTCTTGGAGTTAACGCTTTAGCACTTAAGGCACATGGAAGCAGTGATTCACTAGCTTACTATAATGCTTTAAATAATATGAAGCAAGCACTAGAAGCTAACTTACTTGAAAAATTAAAAGACTCTGTTAATGTGGAGGCAAATGATGAAAATTAATAAATCTGCCACACTTGACCAGTTTTTAGAAGAACACAACATTGTGCCAAACTCTTATGAGCCTTATATTCTAGCAACTACCCATCCAAGTTATAACCGTAAGGGTCACAATAACTATGAAAGACTAGAATTCCTTGGGGATGCTGTATTACAATTGCTTACTTCAAGTTTTATGTATAAAGCTTATCCAAAACTGGCACAAGGGGAATTATCTCGTTTAAGAGCCAAGACAGTTGGAACTGGATATCTTTCTTATATTTCGCGTGAAATTGGATTATTAGATATTTTAAAAACTGGACCTGGTAAAATGCGTGACACTGTAATTCAAAGTGCCAAAGTACAAGCAGATATTTTTGAATCAATGGTTGGCGCAATATACATTGACCAAGGATTAAAAGTAGCAGCTGATTTTGCATTCCGTTACCTAAAAGAACGTATTATTAACTTGCACGATGAAGATAATAAGGATCCTAAAGGTGCATTACAAGAATACTTTCAAAGCACCAGCAAAGAAAGTATTACATATAATACAATCCAAATTGCTCCTCCAGATCAATTTAACCATCCATCATTTCAATCTCAAGCAATGCATGATGGTCAAATTTATGGAGTGGGATTAGGTGTAAGTAAAAAAGAAGCTGAAACTAATGCAGCGCTAGATGCATTAGCAAAATTAAAGGATTAAATTATATAAAGGAAGTCGATATGAAATTAATCAAAATCGAAGCTCATGGTTTTAAATCATTTGCTGAACCAGTAGTTTTACGCTTTGATGGTGGTGTTGCTGGAATTATTGGACCTAATGGTTCAGGAAAAAGTAACATTAATGACGCTATCAAATGAGTATTAGGAGAACAAAGCTCTAAAGAAATGCGTGGAGATTCAATGCAAGATTTAATCTTTGCTGGATCTAAGACTGCTAAACCAATGGACTTTGCTCGGGTAACTTTAACTTTTGATAACAAGGATTCAGATAACTCAATTGATGATGACACTGTTGTTATCACTCGTGAACTTTTCCGTGGGAAAGGGATTAATAATTACTACCTAAATGGTAAACCTTGTCGTTTCAAGGATATTAAATCTATCGCAATGGAAACTGGAATTGGAAAAAGTTCATTAGCTATTATTTCTCAAGGGACAGTTTCAGATATTGCTGAATCTTCAGATGAAGAACGTAGAGCAATCTTTGAAGAAGCTGCCGGAGTTTCTAAATTCAAATTTAAGAAAACAGAATCTTTAAGATTACTACAAAGTGCAGATGCTTCTATTGGAAAAATTGAACCAACTATTAATGAATTAGAAAAACAATTAGTTCCATTAAGAAAGCAAGCAGAAAAAGCTTTAATTTATAGAGATAAAAGTCGTGAGCTTAAGAAAGTTGAAGTAGCTTATTTAGCTCATGAAATTAGATCTAATGAAAAAACTTATGAAACTTTATCAAAAGAATTAGCTGGAGTTGAAGAAACTAGAGAATCATACTTAAGTCAAATTGCTAAATACCAACGTCAAATTGGTGAAAAGAGAATTGAAAAGAATGAATTAAGCAAAGAAATTGCTTCTTTAACTGGAAAACAAAGTGGAATTAAAAGCAGACTTGAAAACATAGAAATTACAATTACTAAGCAAAATGCTCGTATGGAGTTAATTGCTAGTGGTGAATTATCAGTTGGAAATGAAGAAACTGCAAAAGCTTATGCACTTAAAATTATTGAACTCGAACAAAATCTAAAATACCACAGAGATAGTGCTAAAAACTTAAATGAAAAAGTTCAAGAACACCAAAATAAAGTTAGAGAACTTTCAAGTAAAGTGAATACTTTACAAGTAGATTTAAACAACGCTAAAACAAAACATACTCAAGTAAATACTAATTTACAAATCTTACTGGAAACCAAAAACAAAAAAACCAACCTATTTAAGGGAACTAGAACTATTGTAGATAATGCCTCAAACTTTAGAGGATACAAAGGATTAGTTAGAGACTTAATTAAAGTTCAACCTGATTACACAGCTGCAATTGAAGCAATTTTAGCAAGTGCTTCACAACACATTGTTGTTGATATGCCTAATACAGCTGTTAAAGCAGTTGAATTCCTTAAGAAAAATAATGGTGGTAGAGCAACCTTTATTCCTTTAACATCTATTAAAGAAAAATTCGTACGTGATGACTATTTATTAGTTGCATCTAACCATGCAGGTTACATTGGAGTTGCCTCTGATTTAGTAGAATACGATCCTCAATATGAAGTATTAGCTAAATTTTTACTAGGTAACGTTGTAATTGTGCAAGATATTGAAAGTGCTAACCAAATTTCAAATATCTTAGAACGTAAATATATGGTAGTTACTCTTGATGGTGACATTATCCGTGTTGGGGGTGTTATTGTTGGGGGAACTGCTCAAGAAAGCGATAACATCATTGGACTTGATGAAAGAATTGCTCAATTACAACAATTACTCCCTTCATTAAACAATATTATTGCCAATAATGAAGCTTTAATTGAAAAACACAATGCTGAAATAACTCGTGTTAATACAGCTTTAAATGAATATACTTTTGAAGCAAGACAAGAAAACTTATTAATAGGTCAAATGGAAAGAGAACTTGATGAATTCAAGTCAAAAACAGACCTTATTGAAGTAAATCGTGATGAAGTAGCTCCATCAGTTCTAATTGGAGAAAGAAACGATTTATATAAAGAATATACAATTGTAAAGAATGATTTAACTATCAAGAACCAATTCCTTGAAACTCTTGATGCTGAATTATTACACTTAAGTGAGGCTTTAGATCAAACTCAAACTACATTAAATGAGTTAAATAATACTTTCACTAACAAAATTACAATTTACAAGAATTCTGAACTTAACTTGAAGAATTACCGTGAAAGACTAGCAAGCCAATATTCATATACAGTTGAATACGCTGAAGCTAACTACAAACTAGAAATTCCAGTTGATAAAGCTAGAGAACTAGTTGCTGAATTAAGAGAACAAATCTCTGAACTTGGTGCAGTTAACTTAGAAGCTATTGAACAGCTTGAAAGCGTCGAAGAACGTTATGACAGATATGTAGCTGACAGAGATGAATTAGTTTCAACAAGAAACATCTTAATGGAAGCTATTTCTGAACTTGACAAAATCATTGTTACAAGATTAACTAGTGTAGTAAATGATGTTAACAATGAATTCAATGCAGTATTTAAATCAATGTTTGGAGGAGGAAGTGCTGAAGTTAGATTTATTGATCCTAACAATGTCTTAGAATCAGGAATTTCTATCTTTGCTCAACCTCCTGGAAAAAGCATTAAGAATTTAAGACTATTTTCAGGTGGTGAAAAAGCCTTAATCGCAATCTCATTACTATTTGCTATCTTAAGAGCTAGACCACTTCCATTATGTATTCTTGACGAAGTTGAAGCTGCTCTTGATGAAGCTAATGTTATTAGATATGCTGAATACTTACAAGAACTTAAAAAACAAACTCAATTCATTGTTATCACACACAGAACTGGAACAATGTCAAGAGTTGACTCATTATTTGCTGCAACAATGCAAACTCGTGGAGTTACAAACTTCTTTAGCGTGCAATTAAAAGATGCAGCCAAATATGTAGATCAAGATTCAAACAACCAATAATACTTATATCCCTATGGTATAGGGATATTTTTTATTGCAAATAAAAAATACCTACAAGAGGTATTATTCACCTACATTTCCCACTTGAGCAAAATATAGTCACTTTTTAGGTGGCTATATTTTTGAAAAAAATATAAATATTATGCTACTATGCTACTAAATGTGGTAT
>NZ_JBLWAB010000004.1:0-66558 GCF_048284645.1 Mycoplasma haliaeeti
CATTGTCCCATGATATTTGTACCATTTAGTTGTCCCAAATATCTTTATTGATTCGTATTGCAAAAAAAGTACCACTAGGGTACTTACGGGCTAATATTTTAATTAAAGAAATTTCCTCTAGCTTTTGCTTTCATTTCACTTGAAGTTGTGAATGGAATTCTAGTTGTGTATCCAGCTTTAGCAGCAACAATCATTTTTGTAGGTCATCTAAATATTTCACTGTTTCATAATAATACTGAATCATTGTATATTTCTCTAGCTGCTGTAATTTCTTTTTGTAGATAGTTGTTTTGTTGTAGCACTTGCATTAAGGTATCTTGAGCCTTTAATTCAGGATATTGTTCAACTTGAACACGAATATCTCTAAACATTCTATCTACGTTTTGGTTTATAGCACTTCTTTCTGCTTCACTGTGTTCTTCAGCTCCTGAACGTAGTTCAGCAACTTTTGTCATTACGTCTTTATCTAGATTAATAGATTTATTTACAATACCTACAGCATTTTCAAGAATAATTACTCTTTGTTCTATAAAGTTATCAACTTGAGATGCATTGTGTTGAATCTTTTGTTGGATTCTCTTTAAATAGTTAGCAGCACTTATTTTCATAAATAAGAACACTAGTCCCGGGATAATTAATGGGAATCATAGAAATACTTGAAATATTGTAGATCCCACTCCTACCTTAACTGGTAGTTGTTTATTAATAACATTAACGTCACGTCCTTCTTCATTTACTGGACCTGTTAATTCATCTAATTCGTTAGCCATTTTATTCTCCTTTATTTAAGAAATTACTAATTTCTGTATCTTCTTTTATTAATTCACTTTCATCTGTTGTTTTTTCAACTTCGATGTATTCAATTCATTCAACAGGAACTTGATATTTTTGACCATTTCCCGCTTTTACAGTAACATACTCAACTCTTGGTATTTCTTGGTGTCCATATGCTGTAATAGAGTAGTTAACTTGGTTTCCATTTTGAGTTTTATTTGAAACACAATAAATTTGTTCACCAGTTGAATCTTCATGTCTTAGGCCATCTCTATAAAAATCTGACTTGATAGAGTTAATATCAGCTTCTAATTGCTCTACTGCAATATTTTCTGTATAGTTATTAACTAATTCATGATTATTTTGACGATCTAAATATAATGGAATAGCCATAAAAGGAACTAGTGCTTTATAAAGACTTTCCATACCTTGTCTATAAGCTTGAATGAACCCTTCTTTTAGTTCGTTATATCCAAGACCTCAATTATCAAAAGACTCGATGTATTGATCAAATGGAACTTTTGCTTCTATGTGTGACAATTGAGGTTTAATTAATTTATGGAAGTTTCCTTGTTTATTTAAAATAAAGTTATCTCCATCTGAAAATTCACGTGTTAATAATAATTTTTCATATTGCTTTTGAGCTAGTGGAGTAAATAATAAACGATATGCAGCTTCATTATCTCTATCTAAACAGTTAAATAAAGACTCAAATGTTAAGTTCCCTAAAATTGGTTGGAAGCTTGTATTTTTATTAATTGCCTTTTTGTATTCATTTTCAAATAGTTTGCTTTGTTTTTTAATGAATTTATTAAGTTGACTCTTATTAAATTCATCTGCATGATTAGGTGTTCTTGTAAAGCTTAATGATGGAGCAGCATCATTGTAGTAGTATAAGGCATCTTCAACATAATATTTAGGTGCTGGAGCTGTATGATACGCTACTAATGTTTCAGTATATTTATATGATTCTACTGTAGAACTTCCATTTCTAGTTACTTTACGTGTTTTGAGATATGTAACTTGCATTGTTCCTCTATAAGTTACATTTTCATATTTCATATTCTTTGTAGATAAATATAAGAATGGGAAACCATTTAAAACACCTGATTTTACATATCTTACAGATTTATTTCTTTTATTCGGAATTAAAGATGCAGCCACTTCTCATAGGCTAGCAACTTCCATTGCGCTTTGACTTGTCTTTACATTCAAATTGATAAATGGGAAAATTTTATCAGCAATCTCTTTTTCAATTCCATCTAATGTACTTAGATTTTTTAGTGGCTTTACATTATTTTTCAATAATTCATTTGTAGCAAATAATCTTGCTCCTATTTCATCCACTTGAGCTTGAATTGTTTTGGAAACTTTTGAAAAGTATATTCACATTACAATATCAGCAACCATGAAAATTAATCATAATGTTAAAAATACAATTATAAGAATTTTTGCAGTTTTTAGGCCACCAATGACACCATAGAATAAGCTAAAGCCTACACTAAAAAAAGTTACAAATGCTAAAATTGAGTTAACTGTTAAGTTTAAACAAGTTATCATACTAATTTCTTTTTTCGATAATCTGGGCTTTCCTTGTTTTTCCCGCATCTTTTCGCCTAACTTTTGGCCTCAAGCACCCGCAGCAATTATTAGAGATACAATTCCTAGCGTTAATGTTATTGCAATAAATATAGGAAAGATTTCACTATCCAGAAAGGCACCCCCACCATTTCTAGCCACCATAAGTGCATACACTAAAAATCCAGATATTAATAAGCTATATACCAATTGAATAATAGCTGTCTTTTTTCATCCATTACTTATTCTTTGCTTTTTTGATGCTACATTAAACTCCTGACTTTCTTTTTTAAATCTATCTGATATTTCCTTACTTTCATCAAGATTTATTTGGGATTTCTCAGTTAAGTAGTCAAAATATTTTTCTACTTCATCATTAATTTTGGGCTGATAAGTTGTTTTATAATCGTCTATAACGTTTTCAATCTCCATTTTAAAATTCTCCATTCGTTTTGTTAAATTTTTCGTAATCCTTTAACAATTCATTAATCATTTTTTCACCACGATCAGTGATAAGTTGTGGAGTTCATAAAAGTTTTTCCTCAACACCACCATTTGGCAGAGTTGTTCTTTCACTATTTTGCTTTATGTATGAAATAAATTGTTTAGTTATTAGGAAATCTTTATATTCTTTTTCTATAAAGCTGATTTTTTCTTCAATATTATTATTTGATAGTTTAGAGTTATCTTTAAGGTCTAAAATAGTTAAGTTTCCAATTTTGTGAAGATATTCTTCATGCTCTACAGATGAAAAATATTCCTTTCATTCCCCTTCCATTTTTTGAGGGAGAATGTGTTCAATTGTAACCTTATCACCAGATTCGGTTATTGACTTATTACCACAAAGAATTTTTTCATATCTAAACAAAATATATGAACGATACTTAAGTTTATAGATATTTCCTTGTAGGGATTCTTTTAATTCTTTTGAGCTGTACTCTTTATATCAAAGTTCACTTTCTAAAACTTCTTTAGCTGAATTAGATCTTTCTATTAATTTCAATATTTTAGCCAATTGAGTAAATGCTTGTGTCCGAGTTTGCAATGTGATTCAAAAGAAGGTATAGTAGTTTTCTAAGCGTTTAATAAATTCTGTCTTTAAATCTTCTTTAGATTCATTTATTTCGTCTTCAAATTTATCAACAAACATTAGAACAGCAGATTTTCAAATATTGTCATTAATATATTTATTCATTATTTTTATTGTATTTTGGTATTCAACGTCTTTTCCTTGAGATTGGTTATTTTGTAAGTCGATATATGTCTTGTAAATATTAAAGAATTTGACCATTTTATCAATAAATTCTTTTCCGGCATTAACTAAAGGTTTGCTTTTGTCTCTGTTTTTGATTTTGAAAATATCTTCTTCATATCAAGCATATAGTGATTTTTGACCTGACTCTTTAACATAAATGGTTTTAATCAATTCTAGGAATAAATCTAAATTTAGCTTAGTAGCTTTACATTCTGGTCTTGAGAAATATTTTTCTATTTCTTCCCATTTTTTTGCATACAATTTAACTTTTTCATCATCTCCATCAGAAGAAATTGCTTGTAAGTTAATTGTTTTTATAATATCTGAGTTAGATAATTTAACCCCACGATTATTAATTACTGTAAATAGTTTATATGCGTCATTTAAAGAATTAGCATCTATCTCTGCAAAAGAAATTTTTTCTCATATTAATGTAAACATAAATTCATATAACTTAACAGGATCATTATATATACTGTTATCTTTATAGTTTTCTTTGTTTTCTTTAATATATGCCTGTATATATTTGACTCCGTGATATATAGACTTCACAGTAGGCTCTGTTTTAACAAGATTCTTAATATCACCATCACTTAAAAATTCTTCAATTTGGCCTTTTTGTGCATGATGAATTAATTCTAAAAGAACATCATTAACTTCAATTCTAGTTTCAAATGTAATGCGACAACGTTTTCTTGCATTTGATTTCATAGCTCCCATTTTTTCATTAATATAAGCTAACTTATTTTCGTCTAATGCTTCATCGAAATTGTATTGTTCATCTTTATCTAGTCCTGTCTTGACAATTAAGTCAATAAGGCATAATCAAATAATTAATATTGTAGTTAGTCTTTGTTGCCCATCTAATATGTAATATTTGGATGATTTGGTTCCGATAGAGCACAAGAGAATCGAACCAATAAAATAATAATCATTGATTGGTTGTTCTGGGCCTTTGTATGATTGAATGAAAAAGTCTTCTAAATCATCTAGTAATTCAGTGATTTCATCCTTTCCTCAAACATAGGCTCTTTGGTATGAAGGAACTATATATGATTTATTATCATTAAAAATATTCTTTACATACGTTTGTTTAATAAGAAATTCACTATTTTCCATAGATTTTTTTATTGTCTAAACATATTGTTGTTTTTTGCAAATCATTTTTTTATTCGATATAAAAAATTATTATTTTTTAGACACTCCTTTACTATTAGATTAACAAAAAAAAAAAAAAAACAGAAGCAAATTGAAGCAAAATGTGCAAATAAGCCTAGAAAATAGGCAAATATGAAAATTTGAAAAAATGAATAATGTAAGGAGGACTTATTGGATATATTTTCATTTATCTTAATAATGGCTTTTTTTAAAAATACAAAAAACACCAGCTTATGCCAGTGTTAATGAAATAAATTCTTACTTATTTTCAGCTTGGTAACGTTTTACTTCAGCAATACAGTCATCAATAACAGCTTCCACTAAATCTAAAGAGTCAATAACAGCTCCTGAAGCTCTTTCGTGACCTCCGCCACCTCATTTAACAGCTACATTACGAACAATTGGACCATTTGATCTAAATTCTACACGTACTTTACCATTTTCTTCTTCAGTAAATTGAACTCAGAATGGATATCCTTCAATATTAGCAATTGCATTAACTCTAACTGATTGTTGTGGAGTTTTACCCATTGCTAAAGTAGAAGCTAAATCATTTTGAATGTAGGCTACACCATCTCTAGTTTTAAGGCTTGACATTAATCAAGCATTGAATTTTAAGTCATCTAAAGTAACAGTAGCTAGGTTTCTGTGAATAAAGTCAGCTTCTAATCCTGCTTCATAAAGTTTAGCAGCTAGTTTTAAAGTTCTAGCTGAAGTTTTGTCAAATAAGAATCTTCCTGAATCAGTATTGATTCCTAAATATAATAAGTTAGCTGCTCTTTGAGTAATTTTTCATTGGTTTGTTACAGCAATATCTGTAATCATTTCATCAGCAGCAATATAAGAAGAATCAACTCATCTAATAGTATCATCTCCTAAATCATCACTATTAGGGTGGTGATCAATTCTTATCACTTGTTTAAAGATGTTTTTATCTAAAACTTCTCTACATTCAAGTCTTTCTTTATCTCCCCCATCTACCACAACTCCAAGTGAGTTAGCTAAAATTTCATCACTAGGAATTGGGTCCATAACAAGATTCATAAATGGGAATGAACCTTTAGCATCTCCAATAGCATAAACTTTCTTGTTAGGGAAGTTTGTTTCAAGTAATTCTTTAAGTCCAAATTGTGACCCTAAACAGTCACCATCAGGTCTAATGTGGTGAAAAATAACAATAGAGTCATACTTGTATAGTTCTTTAGTAACTAATTCTAAACTACCAATAACCATTATTTAGCCTCTCATTCCACGATAGCTTGGTTTAATGCAGCTAATACTTCAGGGACTTGATTTCATGAATCAATTGTAATACCTGCAGCATTATCATGCCCTCCACCGCCAAATTGGTTTGCAACTTTATTTACAAGTGGTCCATTTGATCTTAAACGTCCACGTACTTTACCATCTTCAAGTTGGATAAATAATGCTCAACATGAGTTATCTTCGATGTTAGCAAGTTCATTTACATATTGAGCTGCTTCAAAAGAATCCATGTCATATTTCTTTAATGTATCAGCATCAATTTCGTAGTAGAGAACTCTACCTTCTTTTTTAAATTCAGAAAGAATCTTTCCGACAAATTTAATTGATTTAAAGGTACGTTTTGAAAGTTCTCTTAAGATATCTGCTGGATGGAATCCAGTATCCATTAAGAAAGCTACTAAACGATGTGTTCTAGCTGATGTATCTGGATATAAGAATCTTCCAGAATCAGTATTGATTCCTAAATAAATGTGTGATGCAGCTTTTTGAGTTACTGTGTAGTTTCCATCGTAAGCAATTTGAGCAATCATTTCTGCTGCAGCTACATAGTGTTCATCAATCCAGTTGTAGTCATAATCAATATCAGCTCCATTAGGGTGGTGATCGATTCTTAATTTAGCTGTGGTTCTGTTTTCATATAATAACTCAGCACATTCAATTCTATCTCCACTAGAAGCATCTACTACAATAGCTAATGAGTTAGTAAAGTCAATGTCTTCAATTTTATCAAAGTGATATCCCATGAAGTCAAATAAGTGTAAGTTGTTTCCTGGTGTAAATACCTTTTTATTAGGGTAATTTGTTCTAATTAATTCTGCTAGACCAGCTTGTGACCCTAAACAGTCACCATCAGGTCTAATGTGGTGAAAAATAACAATGTTATCGTATTTTTCAATTGCGTCAATCGCAACTTTTGAATTTCCTATAATCATATTATTTCCTTTCTATTTTATGTTAATTCTTTGAAATATTATTAGTTAAATACTCTTTAATTTTATCATTTATTTCACTATATTCTTGAGATGTTATTACTTTAAATTCATCCACTTTTTTAATAGTCTCACTATCAACTTGATTGTTATTCAAGGTTATAGATAGTGTTAGATAAGCTTCATAACTTTTAACTAGTGTTGTAATTATTTTATTATAAGTGCTAGTAGATAAAATCGCATCAAATTTATCAGTTTGATAAAAGGTATATAAAATCTTTAAATAAATATCTTTAAAGATTTGGTTTAAATTACTTACTAATGTAGCTTGTAAGTAGGCAAGTCTAGCATTATTTTCCATCTTAGCAATGTTATCTTGATAAAGCTTAACTTGTTCTTTTTGTTCTGAATTTAGTGAGTTTATAAAATCAGAATTATTAAATAAATTATTTAAACTTGCTATTGCTAAGTGATAACTATCAGATACATTATTTAGTAAATCACTAGCCAGATCAATTTTATCCCACTTAGCTTCACTGGCTTGCATTGGGGAGCTAATTAGCTGTTTAAAAGTCTTAATTTGACTTTGTATTTCAGCATTTTCTTTTACATACAAGTAAGCAGAAATACTATCTCATATGTTACTTATAGTTTCAAGATTACTCTTATAAGTCTTACTTGCTTGAACTATATCGCTAACTAATCCAGGTGAGTCATTACCTGACTCTCAGATATCAAAAATCTTTTTTCCTAGAGAATCCATTGAACCTAGTGAAGAATCACTTGAATTATTAGTATAAATTAGCTTATAAAGTGAAATGATATCTAAAGTTTGTGCATTGTACATCTTAGGATCTTTTGCTAAGGCTTGCGCCATTAACTCAACATACTTCTTTTTTGCTTCAATTTGCGCTACTAATTGGAAATATTGATTAGCTGAAAAGTGTCCTCCAGCTTGGAATGCAAGCTCATTTCCTTTATTATAAAATGAAGCTGCATTTTTCATCGCTATTGATAAATAATAGTATTGTTTTTCTCCTTTTTGTACTTTTGTTTCAAATTGATCACTAAGCTTATTTCAACTATCGACAGCATCAATATATTGCTGTTGAGGGGTGCATGCTAATGAAACCATTGGTAATGAAATTGTAGTAATAATTGGTGTTATAAATAATAATTTTTTTAAGTGTTTAAACATATTTTAATTGTACTACATTTATCAGTCTCAAAGGCAAACTAAAATAGATATTCAGGACAATTCCTTTCGTTTTAAAAATTAATTTATCCATTTGGGCTTAAATAGTTTAAAGCCTTTATTGATCTTTTGCTATTTCTATAATCCACATAGTTATTAATTAAAGCATTAATGTATTTAATATCCATGTCAATGACCATAATATTTGTACCTTTTAGTTGTTCCAGATATCTTTATTAGTTTGAGGCAAAGAAAAATCGCCGAAGCGATTATCTTTTTGATTTGTCATATGGTATACCAGCAGCAGCAGGTCCCACAGTATTCTTTGAAGTAAACACCATAATTGCAAGTGTAACAACGTATGGAAGAATTCTGAATAAGTCAAGATATTTTTGACTGCTTTGTAGAACACCTGATCCATATACTGAGAATGATAATAAGAAGGCAAAGGCTGCTGACATTGGAATTGAAAGTGAAATCTTTCATCTAGATGTAATCATAATAGCAAGTGCTAAGAACCCTAGACCATCAACTTCTTTTGTAATTGAGAAGTCTTGTGCTCTAGCTTGTGCATATAATGAACCAGCAAGTCCAGCAATAGAACCAGCTAACATAACAGCTTGTCATTTAATCTTATTAACATTAATACCAGCAACGTCTGCAGCTTGTGGGTTTTCACCAATTGATCTAAATCTTAAACCTCAACGTGTTTTTCTCATTGCGAATCATGCAATAGCAACCACGATGATAGTAATAAATGTTTTGAATGATACTATGTCTAAGTATTTATTTTGAGCCTCTGACATAGATAGTGATTGAATTTTTCATGTAACTGATGAACCAGCATTTTGAATTCCAATTAGTAATAATACTAATAAGGCTGTAATACCACCAGCTAAAATGTTAATAGCAAAACCAGAGATTGTTTGGTCTGCCTTTAATCTAATAGTTGCTAATCCGAATAGCAATGAAAATAGTGCGGACATAGCAACAGCAATAATAGTAAGTGGGATTTGAACTCATCCACCTAATTCTTTTTGGAAAATAACATCAGTAAGAAGTACTCCAAATAATACATACATGATTGCACCAAAGATCATAAACCCATTGATAGCAATGTTAACGATTCCGGCTCTTTCTGAGAAAATACCAGAAATTGTACCTAGAATTAATATACAGAAGTAGAATACAGCATAAGCAATAATTTGTTCCATTAGATGTTTTCTCCTTCCTCGTCTAGTACTGGCACATATTTTGTAACAAGATTTTCATAAGGTTTTTTGAAGTATTTTTCATGGAAGTCATCAAAAATTTTGTTTTTAATTCCATTGTAAACAATTTTTCTTGAACGTGACTGTGCCTTGTATTTATTTACAGTTTCATAATATTGGTTCAATCCTAATTGTTCTCTTCTTTCACCTAATTTGAATTTTAAGACTGATATTTCATCATACATCTTCATCAATGTTGCTGTATCAGAGTTTTTATTATCAACAATTAATTTAGCAACTTCATTATCATATTGTCTTTTCAAGATTTTAAATTCAGCTAATCTTGCTTTATTATTAGCTTTAATCATCTTTAATTCTTTACGTTTAGATAAATTATTGAATTGTTTATAAAGCTCAATGTATTTAGCTTGGTAATCAGACAAGATTTCGTTTTGTTTGATATAGAAGTCTAAATCATTTGTTTTTGATAAAGCTTGTAGTCTTTGTTTTGTATTTGTTTTTAACTGTCTAATTTCTTTGTGATTAATTTTCTTAGCAGCTTCATATTCTTTAGATCATTGAATACTGAAAGCAGCTAGATCTTTCTTGTATTGAGCATTTTTAGCATAATTTTCAACATCTGCATGTTGTTCACTTCATTCAGCAGCAAATAATGCTTTAGCTTTTGTTCATGACTTAGCTTTATGACTATGAGTTCCTAAATTGTGGAATACTTTGTAATTTGCTCAATATTCTTTGTGGCTAAATAGAACTGTATACTTCTTAATAAAGTCAATAACTTTAAATTTATAGAACATAACTGAAAGTGCAGCCATGAAAACAATAAATCCTGTAATTATAGGGAAGAAGTCTTTTTGAATTTGTTGACCTGGGTGTCCTAAAATAATTTGGAATGATTCTTGAGATGCATTTAAATAAGCATAAAGCACAGAAGAAGCAAGAACACCATATGGGTTATTTAAAGCAATAAGAGCAATTGCAATTGATTCAAAACCAATAGCATATGGCGCACTATCACCAAGGAATTGTCCGTTTAAAATAATGATGTAATAGAATCCAGCTAGCCCAGCAAAAGCACCTGAAGCACCCATGATTCCTATTGTTACTAATTTTTCGTTAATTCCAACATATTTAGCATTTGATTTATTTAAACCAACCATTTTAATTTTGTAACCTAATGTTGTTTTAGAATAAATGAATCACATACCAATTGTTACAACTGCAACCACAGCTATTCCAAAGTATACAAATTGTCATTTTAAATCTTCTCAAGCTACAACATCAGTTAAAGAAATAATTTGAGTTCCTTTTAATTCTGATAAGTATTTATTCATTTCATCTGGTGCAAGATTGAAAGCATTGTTAGCTCTTGTGAAAAGATATACACCAATAAATGTTACTATTCAGTTAATAAAGATTGTAGAAATAACTTCGTGCACATTGAAGAAAGCTTTTAAAACTCCTGATAAAGCACCTGTTAATCCACCTATTAAAATGAATATAAAGATCATACCAATTAAGTATGAAGGATCTAGTTGATCAAGTGGAACTCTAGCTATTATTAAAACTGCGAAGAATATAATAGCAGGGAGTGTCATTTGACCAGCTATACCAATATTGAATAGTCCGGATTTAAATCCGATTGATACAGCAAATCCAGTCAATGCAAAGAATACAAAGAATGTTACTGTATAGAATGGTAATCTATTACCAAAGTCAAAAACATTAGTAATAAATGTAAAGATATTTACATCATCTGCTCCACGTGCAGCACAGTAAAGTCAGTAAATAATAGAAGCAGCTAATAATCCGAAGAAAACTGCTCATAATGAAGAATATAATTTTCTTCTTGATGAACGTTTGTCATCGAACATAACAAAGCGTTTAGTTGCATCAAACATTTGAACTGTTTTCTTTACAAATCTATTTTGCTTTTTAACAGTTTGTTCCATAATTATTTACCTCCTTTTTCATCATCTGATTTTTTGTGTGCCATGTAAATACCAATTTCGGTTCTAGTTAAGTTTTTAGCTTCTTTAACTGCAAGAATTTCTCCTGTGTTAATAACAGCAATTTTATCTGCTAATGCTAAAACTTCATCAAGTTCGTAAGAAATTAATAAGATGGCTTTACCATTTTTCTTTTCTTCAAGAATTCTTTCATGAATATTTTTAATAGCCCCAACGTCTAAACCACGTGTAGGTTGAAGAATTAAGATAAAGTCGTGTGGTGAGTTCATTTCACGTCCAACAATGAATTTTTGTTGGTTACCACCAGAAAGTGAACGAGAAATTGAATATCCTTTTCTTGCACCACGTACGTCGTATTTTTCAATAATTTCATCTGTTTCTTTTTTAACATTCTTCTTATTGATAATGCCTAATTTTTGATATGTTTTATCTCATAGACGACGTAATATTGTATTGTCTTTAATTGAATAATCAAGAGCTAATCCGTGTTTATGTCTGTCACTAGGGATAAAGCTAAATCCAATTTCAGAAATTTGTTTAACTGATAAATCACTAATTCTAATGTAATCACTATCTTCGCTATCTTTTTCTACTGTTTCAGTGATTGTAAAGTATGTTAATGTGATAGAAAAAACAAGAATTAAAGCAATAGCTGAAAGAACAACTGCTAATATACCAGTTACTTGCATAATTGATAACATGTTTTTAGTAATAGCATAGCTACCAACCACAATTGTTCCAACTAATGTTAAAATAGCTACAACTTCTTGTGAGAAAATTGCTGACATGTTTTTCTTTGTGGCAAATTTATGTGATAAGGTCTTGTTTGCAAAAACATAAACCATATTAGTCATAAATAAGACAATTGATAATGCAGCAAAGAAGATCATAATTGAAATGCCAGTCATATCTGCATTAATGAATGAGAAACTGAACATAAATGATAATGCTGCAGACGCAATCCCACTTAGGAATGTATATTTTAATATGTTTTTTTGTTTTTTAGTTATATCTTGCTCAAAATGTCCAATGACATTGAGATTTAAAGTTCTTATTTTTGCTCCATATAGGTTAGTAAATACTATTCCTAATGTTATAACCCCAAATAGTATAAAGAATCCACCTAAGATTTGATAAATAACCTTAGAAGATAAATCAACACTTGGTACAAAGAATAGTACTAATGCGATATATATAAATAGTATTGTTGCTAATGATAAGATAATATTTCTCTTTTTCTTAGCTTTTTGAACTTTCTCAAATTTTTCCTTAATAAGGTCAGTTTTTTTGAGAAGCACTTCACCTGCAATAGGTTTAATCATACCACTTGCAACGTGTTCTAAATCATGTTGTCCATTACCTTCAACCCCGGCAATAGCAACAATTTCACCACTGCGTACATCAAGAGAAACATTGCGCAAAGGCTTTTCTCCATCTGTTGAAACATTTTTTAAACTAAAGATAACTTCATTGTTTGAAGTGTCAGAATATTCATTTCTAGCAATTTCAACTTCATCACCAACCATACGGTTAGCCATTTCTGAAATTGAAACATCAGCAACTTTAAAGTTACCGGTAACTTGACCATGTCTTAAGACAGTAGCATTATCTGCAACTTCTTTAATTTCCGCTAATTTGTGAGAAATGAATAAAATTGTCTTACCTTGTTCTCTGAATAGTTTAAATGTTTCTAATAGACCTTGGATTTCTTGGTCTGTTAAAACTGCTGTTGGCTCATCAAAAATCAAAATTTGTGAATCACGGTATAACATTTTCATGATTTCAACTTTTTGTTGGGTCGCAACAGTTTCTTTACCAGTCATTCTGTTTAAATCAAACTGAAGATTAAACATTTCTTGAATGGTTTGTATTTTTTTAATAGCAGGTTTATAGTTTATAACACGTGTTACATTGTTTATGTCTTCATCACCTAAAACAATGTTTTCAAGGTTGGTATATACATCAACAAGCTTAAAATGTTGGTGAACCATTCCGATACCAAGTCTATTGGCATCATTTGGACCTTTAATTAACACTTCATTGTTATTGACTTTAATAATTCCTTCATCAGGCTCATAAAGTCCAAAAAGAATTGACATTAATGTACTTTTACCAGCACCATTTTCTCCGATTAATGCATGGATAGTACCTTTTTGAACTTCAAAGCTAATATCTCTATTAGCTTTAATAGAACCGAAAGATTTGGAAATATTTATAAACTCAATTGCGTTATTTTTTTCCATATTCTAGTCCTTTACTGTAATAAAAAGTAATAGTATCGCTACTATTACTTAATTTTACATTATTTTAGTATAAAATTACTTATTTTGTTCCATTAATTTTTGCAATTAAAGCATTAATTAAAGCACCTGTTTGTAAGTTTTGGTTGTCACCTTTTACTACTTCGCCACCATCAACATAATTAATGTCAGCATCTGATAATTTGCTAAATGCTTGACCATATTTGTCTAATAATGCATTAACTTTTGCTGCTTCAGCAGTATCTGTTAATGATGATTTAGAGTAACCAACTCATCCTTGTTTATATGATCCATTTACATTTTTAGCAGCATTTTTATTAAATGATGTGAATACACCTTTGTTGTCAATTCCAAAGATTGAGTATAGTAAAGTATCGTAAATAGCTTGACCAACATTCTTTGTGATTGATGTCATTAAGTATCCTTTAAGTGCTGGGTATGAAAGTGTTTGATCTACGTCTACACCAATAACTTTTGTATCAAGTTTTTGATCTTTAATTGATGTTAAAGTTTTTCCTGTAGCTGATCCAGCAACTGGAAGAATAACTGATGGGTGTTGTGCTAATAGTGTGTTAATTGTGTTTGTCATTTTATCACTTGGTTTGAAGTCTGTGTTTAATGGTAAACTTGTTGGGGTTGCTGTTTCACCTGTAATTTTTGTTGCTTTTGCTGTGTTAGCTGTATCATAGTTTAAAATACCTTTTAAGTATCCTGTTATGAAGTTTGTAACACCAGGGAATGCACCACCACCAAATGAAGTAGTTGTTCTTTTAGCTGCATCTGCATTGTTTCCTAAGTATTCTGCAATAGCTTGACCAACGATATAAGCTGATTCTTGAACTTTAAATGATAATGAATAGAAGTTAGCATATTGAGCATCTTCAATAGCAAAGTCAATACCAATGATGATAATTCCATTCTTTTCTAATTGAGCTTTTTTAGATTTTAAGTATGCACTTAAAGGTGATTGGTGTTGGAATCCTGATAGAATTCAAACTTTTGAACCACCAGCTAATAAAGTGTCATATGTTTTTGGATATTGTCCTTCTGTAGGTTGGATAACATTAACTTTAACTGATTTTCCTTCTGGATATGTTGTAACTTCAACATCTTTTCCATCTTTATCTTTAACAGTTTGTTTTTGTTCAAATAACTTGTTGATTTGATCTCTAAATGTTAAGGCACCTTCAACTGATGATTGGTTGAATGATTTGTCATCTCATAATCCAGAGTCTGTAATAACTGCGATTGATGGGAATGCTTGCACATTAGCTGCTTCAACAACTTCTTTTGTTACTTTATTATCTAATGAAATTTGTGTAACTTTTGTTTGAGGTCATTGAGCATCTTGTACTTTTGGACCACCACATGAAACTGAAGCTACAACTGGAAGTGCAACTGCAGACATGCTTGCAACAGTAATTAATAATGATTTAAATTTTTTCATAATTCTCCGATATATAATTAATTAATTAATTTCTTCGAACAAATCATATTTTTTATTAGTACTAATTTGTTCACTATTATTATATAGAATTAGAAGCCCCTAAAGGCAAAATGTGGAAATAAGTTTATTTTTGTTCCACATTTTAAAAAATAAAACAAAAATAAACTTTTTGCTCTATTTTTAAGGCGTAAACACCATTTTTTATGTTCTATTTACAAAAATAAAAATGCTTAAAAAATTATTTTTTTAAGAATAAAGTATCTAAATTAAAGAAAAAGCCCTAAATATAGGGCTTATAGGTGACTAAAATTGATATTTTTCTGGATGTTTTTCTTGCATTAGTTTAATAAAGTCTTTTTTATCCATGTCTCCGTATTTATTCATTAGTTCAACACATTCATCGTATTCAGCCATAGCTCATGTTACATCTTCAAATCCATCAACTGAAGTTATACCTTCACGTTTTCAGTTTTTGTATGTTGAAAAGAATGTTTTAACTGTGTCTAAGAATGGTAAAGGAAGGTCTTTTAATGATTGAATGTGATCAAGTCTATAATCATCTGCGTGAACAGCAATTAATTTAGTATCTGTTTCGCCATCATCAATCATTTTCATAGCTCCGATAATTCTTGCGTTTAAAGATACTCCTGGCATGAATGTTTCTTCCGAGTAAAGTAAAACATCAAGTTCATCTCCATCTCAGTCTAATGCGTTAGGAACAAAACCATAATTACATGGGTAAACAAAATCTCCTCTTAGTATTCTGTCTACTTCAATTTGTTTAGTTTTTCTGTTGTATTCGTATTTAATTCTTGAATTCTTTTGAATTTCAATTTTTACTTGGATTTCTTTTTGCATATCTATATAGTAACATATTGAATAAAAAAAATTAAAAAAAATGTTTGAAAAAAAAATCTTGTGTTATAATACTTAAGCAACAAGCAAAGACATGTTGCCCAGGTGGTGGAATGGTAGACACAAGGGACTTAAAATCCCTCGGTAGCAATACCGTGCTGGTTCAAGTCCAGTCCTGGGCACCAATATCTGCGCCCTTAGCTCAGCAGGTAGAGCAAATGGCTTTTAACCATTGGGTCAGAGGTTCGAATCCTCTAGGGCGTACCATTTCAAGAAATTGACCGAAGCTTCTGAAAAGAAGCTTTTTTTATAGCTTTTTTGCAAATAAAAAAACAAAAACACTTAATACCATAAAATTGTGTTTTTGTTTTATTCTTGCATAGTCTTTAGACTATACAATCATTTAAATGATTTTACCGAGTCAATAGTTATATCTACATTTGCTGCAGAATCATAACTTTTTTGGCAATAATTAAAGTAGTTTTGAAGCTCAAGCTCATATAATTCTTTTGTTTCTAAATCTATTTCAGAAAGGATTATGTTATATAAAACAGCTTTTGAGCAATCATATTCATCTATATTTTTTAGAATATGGCTTACATTAGAAGTGGTTTCATTATTATGCAGCTTTTCATATGAATTGTGCAGTGTTGTCTCTACATTAATTAAATATTTTTCTTTTTGATCAAAATAGCTAAAATCAGCTCTTCCACCTGGCGCATGAGAAATTGGTTCTAATTTATTATTAACAATTGTGTTTGAATATTTTTTAAAATTTTTAGGCTCAATATTTAATAGATAAGCAAACTTTAAGTTCACAAGATATTCAGCTATTGTTGCTCTTGTTGCATTTAAAATTTGACTTTTACCTTTAAAAATTCTATTTTTAACTTGTTTAAATTCTTCTAAAGTTAAATTATCAATTTGTTTCAGCCATTCATCTACTTGCTCCAAATTATAAGGGTATTCATTCAACTGCTTCGTTTGGTCAGCAAGATAATATTCTCCTTCATTCTTTTCAATAAAACTAGAATCAACAAAAATATCAGTCTTTGCATTTATAAATCCAAAGTCTTTCATCCATCTAAATCAAATATCAAAATACTCTTTGCTTAGTAATTCTGATAATCTATTTGTTTCAATTAACAAAATAAATTGTTCTAGGCTTAAATTATTATAAAAATCATAATAACTAAAAGTCTTATTTTTTCTAGAAGTATGATTAGTATATTTTTCTATTTGTCTAATATCTACGTTTTCGAAAAAATTGCTGTCTATTTGTTTATTATTTAGTTTGTATAAAAAAATATTTTTTAATATATTAATCCCTTTAGGTGGCTTTTTAAAATTTAATGATTTTTTATATTTATTTATATCTTTTAAAATGTTTTTTGTACTTTTATTAGCTAAGTAATTTATACAGTTATCCTTTGTATTTAGTGCATCAAATGTATTATAAAGTTCATAAAAGCTATCATTTTGCTCAAAAGTAACCATTGCAAAATATAATGGTAAGGCTTTAATTTCATTTTTGCAATATATAAACTCAACCATATTATTAAACTCACTATGATCGCCATATTTTAAAATTGATTTAAAAAATGAGTTGGTTAAATCGTTTTCATTAATTAATTGTACATTCAAGAGGCATTTACCATTATTTTTTGTTATAAAACCCATTGCAGTCAATTTAGATATAAACATACTAAATCTATTAATGCCAGTTTGATCCTTATAATTATAAATACCTTCACGTTCACAATATTCTTTAAAACTTTTTTCAAGCTTTAAATCAGAAAAAGTGTAGTCCTGATTTTCTGTTACCTCTTTAATTCAAATTAAAATAGATGAAAAAGTATTTAAAATGTTTTTTGTTCTGAGTTCAGTACCAGAAAGTTTATTAAAATTGTTTAACTTCATAATTTGTAATCAATACCTCGATATCTTTTAAATTTCTATGTTTTCTTTGATAATTAGAATTCTTGTAGTTTTTATTTAAAAAATAAATGTTGTATCTTTTGGCTCAATTTATTAGTTTTTCATTTCTGAGTCCTTTCGATTCAAATACATTACTCATTGCTCACTTAATTTTATGTTCATTTAGAATATCCAGGAGTTTAAAAAGCTCTTTATCTTTTTCAGCATTTCAAATACTATTATATGTAGCTTGAGTAATAGTATATGGTGGATCAAAATAAAGTAAATCATTAGAATCTAATTTATTATTATTTAACAGTTCATAAATATATGTAAAATCATTTGAACTAAATTGGATATTTTTTGTATCTATCTTTTGCTTAAATTCAATTAAAGCTTTTTTACGATTATCATTTAAAGTCTGTTTTCCAACCGGTACATTAAACATATTTTTAGAATTAAATCTTATCTGACTATTAAAACTATGGACAATAAGGAGAAATAGTCAAATATTTCCTATTTCTGTATTTTTATTCTCAAGCATGTTATATTTACTTCTTAAATTCAAATAGGATTCCTTGAATTTATCTTTATCATTTTTAATATTCTTTTTCAAATTAAATCGTTCAATTTCAATTTCGATCTTATTTATTAATACAGTTCGATTAATGCTATAAATAAATTTCAACAAATTAGTTAATTTTATATCTATATCATTATAAAAATACTTTTCAGCATTAACATTTGCTAGCATTGTTCCACCACCACCAAAAACATCATAGAATGTTTTAATGTTTTCAGGTAGATAATAAGCAATTTGATTGAATAAAATATATTTATCACCGAGATAATATAGTGGGCTTCTATAAACTTTTAAATTCATTAATTCTCTTAATTGACTTTTCATAATATTCTTTATCTATTTCTGTTCCTAAATATCGTCTGTCATGTTTTAAGCAAACAATAGCAGTTGTGCCAGAACCTAAAAATGGATCGAAAACTAAATCATTTTCACGCGTGTGGGTTAAGATTAATTCTTCAATAACTGAAAGTGGCTTCTGTGTTGGATGTATACGATTTTTACCTGAAGCAACTGTTGAAGAAATTATCTCTGGTCTTTTATATTTAATGTCTTCGTTTTTATTAAAAACTCATTTTTTACCAGGCTTCACAGCTCAAATCGCAAGTTCAAAATCTGTTACATAACGTCTATGAGTATTTCGTGGCATAGGATTTGTTTTAATTCATCTAATCAAATCTTTAACTATAAATCCATTTTTTTCTAAAGTTTTACATATATCACCAAAATTTTTATAGTCATTAAAAATAATAATTGATCCACCTTTTTTAACAAATGGTGATACAAGCTTTATTCATTTAGTTTGATCAAAATCATAATCCCAAGTGCCAAAATCAATACCCTGTCTGCCTATTGTTTTAAAATTGTTTTTTCTTGATATGTTATATGGTGGGTCTGTTATTATTGCATCGATAAATGGTTCTTTATTTTCTTTTCTTCACTTTTGAAAAAGCTTGATATTATCAATGTTCAAAATTTTATTTTCTCAATCCATAGTGGATGAATTATATATATATATATATATATATATATATAAGTCAAGTAAAAAGGTTAAATAAGTAACAAAATATATAAAAAAATTCGTAAATTTTATATTAATCGATCTAACACGTTAGCTTTAAAAGTTGTTTTATTTTAAGAGTAAAAAATAAAAAAATCTCATAAATAATTATGAGATTTAATTTGGTCAATTTCTTGAAATGGTGCGAACGAATGGACTCGAACCATCGACCTCACGATTATCAGTCGTGTGCTCTAACCAACTGAGCTACGCTCGCGAATATGTATGCATATTATACCATAAAATATTATTATGCATACAAAAATTATTAAGTTTATTAACGTTTTGAGAATTGTCTTGCACGACGTGCAGCACGTAAACCTGGTTTTTTACGTTCTTTAGCACGAGCGTCTCTTGTAAGCATTCCTGCAGCTTTAAGAGCAGCACGGTAATCTACGTTAGCTTCTAATAAAGCACGAGCGATTCCTAATCTAATTGCTCCAGCTTGTCCGCTAAGTCCCCCACCAGTTACGTTTACACTAACATCAAATGTTCCAAATGTTTCTGTTAAAACAAATGGTTGGTTGGCATCTTTTAAGTAGATATCAGATGTTAAGTAATCTCTAGCATCACGGTTGTTGATTGTGAATTTTCCTGTTCCTGGTGTAAGTCTTACACGAGCAACTGATGATTTTCTTCTTCCTAAACCACGGTACATTACATTGTTATTAGCCATAATTATTTAACCTCTAATCTTTCTGGATTTTGAGCTGCGTGTTTGTGATCTGGTCCAGCGTAAACGAATAAGTTTCTACGTTGTTTGTTTCCTAACTTTGTGTGTGGAAGCATACCGCTAACAGCTTTTTCAATAATAGCTGTAGGTCTTTTAACTCTTAATTTAGCAGCTGTGATAGATTTAAGTCCACCAGGGTATCCTGAGTGTGAGTAGTAAATCTTATCTTCTTCTTTATTACCTGATAAAACAACTTTTTCAGCGTTGATAATAATTACGTTATCACCCATATCTGCATTAGGTGTAAATGTTGGTTTGTTTTTTCCTCTTAATACTGATGCTACTTGTGCAGCTAAACGACCAAGTACTTGTCCTTCAGCGTCAACAACATATCATTTTTTGTTAGCTTGTTGAGTATTTACTATTGTAGTTTGTCTCATGCTAATCCTCCTACGTTAACTATAAATTTATTTAGGTTTCGGTTAATTTTTTAAATTGCTTATTAATTATAACACACAAAACCTAATAAACTAATATTTTTTAATTATCTATTTTTGCTTAAAAATAAGGCTTTTTATATCTTTTTAATTTATTTATTGAATTTTTATTTGGCTTAATAAATAAATAGCAGCTGTTTCAGCTCTTAAAATACGACTTCCTAGTGAAACTGGGCTAACTTGGTATTGTTGAGCTAAAGCAATTTCCTCTTCACTAAAGCCACCTTCTGGTCCAACTAAAAAGAGTACATCTTGATCAATTGGTTGAGGGAGCGCAACTGAAGTAGCAATTTTTTCATGTGCAATATATTTAGCAATTCCATCAGTTTTAATTACATCTTCAAATTTTGTTAAAGGTGCTAACTGTGGAATTTTATTACGAAAGCTTTGTTCAGCTGCATTTTGTAAAATTGTTTGGAAGCGATCATATTTGCTTTCAAATTTATTATATTTAACTAAATCATGTTGAGTATATTGAGTTAGCATTGGAATAATTTTGCTAGCCCCTAGTTCAGTGGCTTTTTGCAGCGCTCACTCAAAACGATCTAGTTTTATTACACTAATAGCTAAAATTACTTCATGTTTTAACTCATGATCTTGTTCTAGCTTAAATTGAATTTTAGCTTGATTGCCTTCAAGTAAGCATTGATAAAATTCATTTTGGTAAACACATATAAAAGGTTTATCTTGTGCTCTAATTACCTTTATATGTTTAATAATTTCTGGATCTAAGTCAAATCCATTTTCGCTTTGTTTAGTTACAAAGAATCGATTCATACTTATTCCTCATTCATGATAGCTTCGTAATCTTCCAGACTTCCTCTGAAAATAAAGCTTTTCTTAGGTGATTGAAGTTCTAAAATTACATCAGCACATTGATTAACAAAGGCTCTATTATATGTAGTAAAGATTGCTCCACCTTTGAAGTTTTTAACCCCTTCAATAACTGAGTCAATTGATTCAGCATCTAAGTGGTCTAAAGGTTGGTCTAATATTATAAAGTTTGATTCAAGTAACATCATCCGAGAGAACATTAATCTAGCTTTTTCTCCCCCACTAGTTACTCTAACTTTTTTAAAGACAGAGTCATTATTAAATAACATACGTCCTAAAAATCCACGCATACGTGCATCATCGTTTTCACGATTTTCTTTTTCTTTATTTTCTAAAGGTCATTTTGAAATTCATTCCAAAATATTTTCGTCAGTATCAAAATATTTTGAGTTTTCATTTGGAAAGTATGAAGGTGTAATTGTTTGTCCTCATTCTACAGTTCCACTTGTTGGCTTAGTAATACCAAGTAAACATTCTAAGAATTTTGTTTTAGCAATGTCATCTTCTCCAACAATAACCATTTTTTCACCAGGTTTTAATGAGAATGAGACTTTTTCAAAGACTGTTTCACCTTTATCATTTACATAAGTTAAATCTTCTACATTTAAAATTTGTTTTCCATGATCACGGTTCATTTCTCAACGCACATATGGATATTTACGGTTAGAAGGTTTGATTTCATCAAGTGAAATTTTTTCAAGTGCTTTCTTACGTGAAGTAGCTTGGCGTGATTTAGAAGCATTAGCACTAAAACGAGCAATAAAGTCTTTTAGTTTTTCAATTTGAGCTTCTTTTTTCAAGTTTGATTGTTTCATCATTTCACGAGCTAATTCTGATGATTCTTTTCAAAAGCTATAGTTACCTGTATAAATTTTAGCTTCATTATAATCAATATCCACAATGTGAGTACATATAGCATCTAAGAAGTCACTATCGTGGGATACAACTATAACAACATTTGGATAGTCAATTAAAAAGTTTTCAAGTCATCTGATACTTCTTAAATCAAGGTGGTTAGTTGGTTCGTCCATGATTAAGATATCTGGATTACCAAATAAAGCTTTAGCTAAAAGTACTTTAATTTTTTGGTTAGCTGTTAGTTCACGCATTGGTACTTCTCATTTTTCTTTAGGTATATGTAAGTTAGCTAGTAATTCTTGCGCATCATTTTCAGCAGTTCATCCACCTAACATTCCAAATTTTTCTTCTAAATCTGCTGCACGTTCATAATCTTTATCAGTTGCATCAGGATTCATATAAATGGCATCTTTTTCTTCTTTAATTTGGTATAGATCTGTATTTCCCATGATAACTACTTCAGTAACATTCATGTCATCATAAGCGTTGTGATCTTGAGAAAGAACTGAAATACGTTTATTCTTTTCAATTACAATATTTCCACCAGAAGCTTCCATTTGACCTGCAATTATCTTTAAAAATGTAGATTTTCCAGCACCATTGGCTCCAATTATTCCATAAGTATTACCTTCAGTAAACTTTAAATTAACATTTTCAAATAACTTTTTATCACTAAAAATCTTACTTAAATTTTGAACTTCAATCATTTAGTCTCCTTATATTATTAATTGCTATATTATAGTTTAATTTTAAATTTATAAAAATATTAAAAAAACCTTCTAATGAAGGCGATTGGCATCAAAGTTACTACACTCGATGTCGGCTCGATAGTATTATACACTATAATGCTAGAAGCGATAATAAAATTCACCTATACTAGGCTAGGTGAACTTTAATTTTATAATCTATTTTTTAATTCCACAAAGTAGTCAACATATTCTAAGGCAACATTGTGTAATGTGTAGCAGTTGCATTCTTCATTTTGACCAGCAACATTGTCACATGCACATTCTTCTTGTGCACATTCTTGAGCAATTTCATCATTTGCTGCTGCTCTAGCTGCTTCAATTTCGTTAATTCTTTTTGCAATGTTTTCAGAATCTAATTCTTGCATTCTTTCTTGGTAAGCTAAAATAGCTGAAGTTGATTTCTTTTCATCAACGTGACGTTTAACTGTGTTAGCATTTGCATTTGCTTTACAGTTTCCACCACAGCATGCTCCACCAACTGGTTGCATAATGTTTTCTTCTCTAGTTTCCATTGTTTCAAAATTGCTATCATCTTCTTTAGCAACTTCTTCAACTACTTGTTCCATTGCTTCAGTTGCTTGGATATCTTGTTCAACTTCTTTAGCACATTTACATTCTTCTTCTGAAGGACATTGGCATTTGTCGTCACAATTACATTTTTTAGCAACAACTACTAATTCTTCAATAACTACAGGTTCTTTGTGTTTAATTTTTTCAATAATTATTTCTTCTGCTACTTCTTCCACAACTGGGATTTTGTTAAATTCTTCAAATTCTTCAGCAGTTAATTTTCATTGTCTTACGTGTTTACAGTTTCTAAAATTTCTAGAACATCTAAGGCATCTTTTCATGTTATTCTCCATTTCTTCTAAATCTACTTCTTCATATGTGGGTAATGAAACATATTGAATGATAAATTTTCTTGGTCTACTTGGGAATCTTCTCACAGGATATAACGTATGAGCACGAAGTACTCTGTGTTGGTTGTCCCTTGTTATTGAGTTTTCCATATATAAATTATATGGTTTTTCCTTGTTTTTCTCTGCAAAATTATTCTTTTTTGTATTTATGCTATTTAACTCAATATTTGAATTATTAGCATTATTTTGAGCTTGATTATTTTGGTAATTTTCTTCTAAAAAGCTTGGTGTATTTTCTTCAGGTACAAATGAGGTATTAGCTTCTTGTAAGGCTTGATCCATTTTAGCTAGTTGCATAGCTTTTTCTTGTTCAATTTCATCAAGTCTACGTTTAATTGAATTATAAATATCAATTAAAGTACGTTCTTGATCCTCAATTGAGCGATATGGATCCATTGGCATAGTTGATAAGATTTGTTGGAAAACACTATCAGCACGCATTTCTTTAGTAATTAATGATTTCATTCCAATTCTATTTGAGAAAATTCTTAATAACACACCATAAGCAATATCATCAATCATAGCATCAAAGGCTTTAGTTCCTTCTTCAGTATAAATTTGGTAAGGGTTCTTTTGTGAATATTGAACTAAGTTAACATTTGAACGTAATTTATCCATTTTGTTAATGTGAGCTTGTCATTTTTCATCAAGAGTTTGTAAAATAGTTTCTTTTAGTAAACTTAAAATTTCATCTTGGCTAGCATTTTCAAACGCGTTTTCTTGTCATTGTTCATAAACTGTAAGTACAATATTGGCAATATATTCAGGTAAATCACTTTCATGAACTTTTGAAATTTCTCCTAAATCAAAGTGGAATTTAATTAAACTTCCAATATTTTCATTTAAGAAACTTACTAGTGCAGCGTAATTATAAGTATTATTGTGCAATCTGTATTCACCTCTACGAACAATGCTACGAGCTGAAGAAGCAATCATTCTTTGTACAATAAAGACAATATCTCTACTATATAGGATTAAATCTCTTTGAGCATAGATTAAATCACGTTGTTGTCTAATAACATCATCGTAATTTAAAACAGATTTACGTGAGTCATAGTTAAATCCTTCGATTTTCTTTTGTGCATGATTAAAGGCAAAACGTAATTGTTTATTAGTTACTTCTTTACCTTTTGAATCTGCATAGGCTTCTTTAAAGCTTTCATAGTTGGCAAATCTTTGCATTAATTGATCATCAATTGAGACAAAGAATTTACTTGTACCAACATCGCCTTGACGTCCAGAACGTCCTCTTAATTGGTTATCAATTCTTCTTGATTCAGCTTTATCTGTTCCAAGCACATATAATCCACCACGTGCAAGTGCTTCTGCAGAAGGCTTAATGTCTGTTCCACGTCCAGCCATGTTAGTTGCGATTGTTACTGAAGCAACTTCACCGGCATGTGAAATAATTTCAGCTTCTGAAGCATTTTGCTTAGCATTAAGTACTGTATGCGGAATACCACGGTTAATTAACATTTTGTGAACGATTTCTGAATCTTCAATTTGCGCAGTACCAACTAAAACTGGTTGTCCTTTTTTATATAGCTCAATAATTTTTTCCACTACAGCATTTCATTTATCTTGGGCTGTAGCAAAAATTGCATCAGGTTCATCAATTCTAGCAATTGGTTTATTAGTTGGGACTACATTTACCCGCATGTTATAGATATCAATGAATTCTTGTTCTTCAGTTTTACCAGTTCCTGTCATTCCGCAAAGCTTTTTAAACATTCTAAAGAAGTTTTGATATGTTATAGTTGCCAATGTTTTAGTTTCTGGTTCAATTTCAACCATTTCTTTAGCTTGAATAGCTTGTTGCAATCCTTCTGAATAACTACGCCCATCCATGATACGACCAGTAAAGGCATCTACTAATTCAATTTTTCCTTCACGCACAATGTATTCAACGTCAATTCTCATGATCTTGTGAGCTCTAAGAGCATTTTGCACAAGGTGCACAGTTTCTGAATTTTCAATATTATAAAAATTAGGTGTGTGGTAAAACTTATTAGCTTTTTCAATACCAGCATGTGTTAAAGTAACTGCCTTAGATTCTTCATCAATTAAATAATCATTTTTATTTAATGTACGAACAAATTGGTCTGCTGCAAAGTATGAAGAAGTATCTTCAGCATCTCCACCAGAAATAATTAAAGGTGTTTTTGCTTCATCAATTAAAATTGAATCTACCTCGTCAATTAAACAGAATTGTAAACCTCTTTGAACTTTTTCACTTCCATCCTTAACCATGTTATCTCTTAGATAGTCAAAACCTAGTTCAGAGTGTACTGAATAAGTAATATCAGCAGCATAAGCATTACGTTTATCAAATGGGTTCATTTGTGCTTTATTAATACCAACTGTTAGGCCTAAAAAGTTAAATACTTGCCCCATTTCGATAGCATCACGTTCTGATAGATATTCGTTAACTGTTGAAACAATAGCTCCTTTACCTAACAAGGCATTTAGATATACAGGAGCAATAGAGGTAATAGTTTTTCCTTCTCCTGTTTTCATTTCTGCAACTGATCCTAAATCTAAAAGCAATCCACCTAGAATTTGCACATCATAAGGACGTTTTCCTAGTACTCTTTTAGTTGCTTCACGAGCTACTGCAAAAGCATCATTTCTAATATCATCTAAGCTATAACCTTTAGCTAATAAATCCTTGAAGAATTGAGTTTTTTCTTTTAATTCTTGGTCAGTAAATTTCTCAACAATAGGTTCTAATTGATTGATCTTTTTAAGAGCTTTTTCAGCAATACGCATTTCTGTAGTCTTTAGATCGAAAAATTTATTTAAATTACTCATAATGTTTAAATTATACTGACTTTTTATTTAAATAAAGGGAATTATTAACTATAAAGTAATGCAATTACTAGTACTTAATAGCTAATTTATGTAAATATATTTCTATATCATAAATCAATATATGAAATAAGAATTGATGTTTATTGCACTGAAACATAGATATAGAACAAGCTATAACAAAAATGTGGAACACTTTTCATGATATTAAATATGCCTTCCTATAAGAGTATAATTAAAAATGGAAGAAGTAATTTCTTCCAAATAAAAAATAGAGGTTATTATAAATATGTCAATATTTAGAAAAAAACTTTTCAGCATTGTTCTATGTACGGGATTGACACTTACACCAGCAGTCATTATGTCTGCAAATGTTGATTCATCGAATAAAGAACTTATTTTAAAATCTGAACTCGCAAGGATGAATAAACTCACTCATAAATCTAATCAAATCATTTTTAGCAAGGAAATTAATGATATTCATAATAATAAAGTTTTGCTAATCGCATTTAATAGTACATATTCCATTGTAGATACAAACAACTTTTTAACTTTAGAAACTCATTGGTATGATATTTGAAAATATAAAAACAGTGAAAATCTTATTTACATTCCTACATATGGTCTTTTTGAAAAAGTCCTTTTTGATAAAGTTTTGAATGTTGAAACTAATCTTCAATATGACATTAATAGTTTTTTAGTGTCAACAAGCCAAAGTGATATACTGCACAATTTAGAATTTATAAATGAACAAAAAAACAAAAGGATTGAAGATATTAAAAATAGTGATTTGACTTTATCAAGTCCATATTTAATTCGAGGATCAGAATCAGCGTATAAGCCACTTGATGATTCTTTCATTTGATTAGGCTCAGAGCGCACTATTTACACAGAACCATTTGTTTCTGATTTAGTTGAACATAGTTGATGATGACTTACTAGAGATTCTGATCAAAGAATTGGATATGATGAAGATAGAGCTGATGAATTCTTTGATAAATCAGTTTCATCAGGATGATGTTGTTACAATGCATTAGCAAATCTTCTGCTATACAATGAGTTGTTTAAATATAAGGGTGTTTTTTCAACTGATGAATATAACAATTTCATAACAGTAGATAAAAATACAGAAAATAAACTCCAATATTCATCTCCAGTATTCAAATGAAATAAATATAATGATATTGTCGGGAAAGATGAAGATAGAAAAAGTTTTCCTTATTATTTACATAAATTAAATAATAAAAATTATAATTTTAAATCTTCTGAAACAGGTGAAAAACTTAACGAACTTTATAATAAATTTATTATAAGTAAATCAGCTAAAAATAGTTATGAATCAGAGTATTCTGATCGTAAATCTAAAGCTTTCAAATATGCATGGCGTACGATAATAAATGATAAATTACCTGTAATATTAAGTGTTGGAGGAGTAAAATCAGACCCTGGATTTAACCACGCATTTATTGCTTATGGATATGATAGAGACACAGATCAATTTTTAGTAAATAATCTATGAGGAGATAAAAAAACTAGTGCTTGTTTAATTTCCTACTATATCAAAGCTGATTATTATTCATATTTTACTATAAAGCCAAAAAACTTTAATAATTACTATATGTATTCAGATAAATATTTTACATATGAAAATGAAAAATATAATTGAAGAAATATAGAAGATAGGATTCTTTATGACAGAGATGCAAAAGTATAACATTAAAAAGGCATATTTAGGTTTATATAACATAGTTGTTATTGGTTTCATATTAATTGGATTAATTTCATTAATTTGTTTAGTAAATATGAAACACAAAATACCTATTACTGCTACAACTGCAAGTATGAATTCACCTGTTGTTTATACTTATGAATATTCCAATAGTTATGCTGTATATGTATGAAAATATAGATGGCTGATTAATTTAGTTTTCGGATTAGTTTTATATGCAGCACAAGTTATCTATTTATTAATCAATAAAAACAAAGTTCTTTATTCATTATTACCTTTGATTTTTATAAATAAAATTAACTTTGCTAATAGCCCTAAGTGAAGTGTTATAACTACTGATATCACAAACTTAGTGATCACATTAGCTCTTATAATCACAAGTATTGTTATAATGAGTATCAACGATAGTTGAATGTTACCAAAATATATAGTACATATTTTAGTGCTTGGGATTGTGCTACTTGTAGCATACATTCCATTACTTTATAACAACATAGTAACAATTTACACACATAAGTCTGAATAATTTCTAACAAGAAGCAAAATAGTTTCTATTCATTCCACTGAACTATTTTGTTTTTTTAATTTTCTTTGTAGCAGCATGCTAACGCTTGCATTTTTTACTTGTTTTATTCCAAGTTACTACTAGATAATTATTTCTAATGCTAAGCTACTTAAAATAGATACTATTAGACAATCATTTTACTTTCTTAAAAAAAATAAACTCAATCCCACATTTAGGATTAAGCTTAATTTCAACTATCTTTATTATATTATGATTCTTTATTTAATAAAACTTTCATCAAAGACACCAATGTAAGGCAAGTTCCGTAATTTTTCATCGTAATCTAGACCAAATCCAACTAGAAATTCATCAGGTACAATAAAGCCATAATGGTCAGCTTGAAAATCAACCTTACGGTTATAAGGTTTATCCATCAAAGTTAGCACTTTTAAGCTATGAGGATGTCTTTCTTTTAACATTGAGCATACTTTTTGGAGGGTAATTCCACTATCAATAATATCTTCAACAATTAAGACATCTTTTCCTTCGATATCATTAGCTAAATCCATGATGATTTTAACACTTCCGCTGCTTGCATGTGAGCCTGCATAAGTGCTTACAGTCATAAAGTCTAACTTATGATCTACTTGAACACTTTTAATTAGTTGAGCTAAAAAAGGAATAGAACCCTTAAGTAAACCAACAATAATGAGATCATTTGAATCTTTATAAGTTTGATTAACTCAGTTTGCACATTGCACAATATGCTTTTCAATAAAAGCTTGGTCAAAAAGTACTTTCTTAACCATTGGATGTACTTTTGTTTGCTTATTCTTATTAAATATTTGTAACATGATTTTCTTTATACTCCTCAATTAATTGAACTGCTTGAGCAAAGACTTGTTCTTCACTTAGAACATTAGTATCAATAATGGCATATTTAATATTGTAGGTATTAGCAATCTTAATAAAAGCATCTTTATAAACTTGATAAAGTTCCTTAAAATAAGCTTTATTTGCTTCATAGTTATCAATTTCAACTTTTCTTCCACGGGCAAAAAGTCTCTTTTCAAAATTTTCATATGAAACATCTAAAAAGATAGCAAATTCAGGTAACTCATTTTGACTAACTAAAACTTTAAACAGTGCGTCATAGGCTTGCATAGCTTTAGGTGACAAATTCTTTAAGTTAACCAAAGCAAAAACATAGTGTTCTGCACTGAAACGATCTAGGAATAATAAATCTTTATTTGGCTCCATTTTAAGTTGATTAAATTTAGCAATAGCTTTATCCACATTGGCTAAGTGGTTTTCAACCACATAAGCTTGAAAAGATAAATCTAAATTAGGTCTTTTTTCATAAAATCAATTTAACATAGTGGTAAAGACTTCATCATTTTCTGAATATTCCTCAAGTAAGATTGAATTTTTATAGTGTTGTAATAGTTTTGAAGTCAATGTGCTTTTCCCACTACTAATCATTCCTGAAATCCCAATAATCATATGCACCTCCTTGCAGTTATAGCAATTAATATTTGTTTTATTATAAAGCAAATTTAGGTCCTAAGTTTAAAAAAATCAAAATACTTTTTTAGTATTTTGACTCCTTTCAAGATTCTTGAGCAGTTTTGTTTTTGACTCATTTTAAAAATGGATATAAAGCTAGTGAAACAGCTTCCAATACACCTCATTCTACTAGCATATTTATTCAAATTAAGCCAAATCAAACTTTAGCATTACCAATGTTTAGATCCTTAAATTGAATTGTGATAAGTAAAGCACTTGATACTAACATAGTATTTAGCATAAAGATGCAAAAAGCGTAAATAGCTACTGAAGCTAGATTAAAACTTCAGACCTTAAATAACAGATAATAAAGGCCACAAAGAATTAGACCCAGCACTATTCTTGGCACTAGTGAAATATAAACTAAATTAAAGATTGGAAACTGTAAAATAATTGATCCAATAAAAGATCACAGTCCAAAATTAAAGCAAGTTCATAAAATACCAATGTAACCTAGGTGAATTGAGGCAATTAATATAATTAGTGGAATAGTGGTTATTGATACTATTCCAACAGTAATATAGCCTGTATAAGGTGTAAACGTAAAAACGATTATTATTGCTAAATATAGAGCTAAGTAAACAATCGTTTTGATATCTCATATATTTGTAATACTCTTTTTCATAGGAAGTATTATATGATAAAAGTGTAATATTTCAAAATAAAGTTTTATTCCTACTGTATAGGAATAAAAATCGCTATAAAGTTAAAAAAGCTTATTTTTCATTGAATTTTATAGTGCATTTCTATTTTTTTTGATAACGGACCAATTAGTGGGTCCAAACTCGTTCTTTAATTTATAACGACTTGTAAAAATTATATATAATTTATGTGCATTACCTATAAGATAATGCGTTTGTTAGCTCAGTTTTTCGTTATTCACAGGCTAGCAAGATTACAAAAATATTGAAGCGTTCTCACACTAGCGTGAGAGCGTTTTTCATTTATGTATCTTTTAAGCGCTGAATTAAAATTTTCACTTATATTGTTTGTATAAATAAATTTTCTAAGCTTTATAGGCAGTTTCATAAACTTCAAAATTTCATCTAATGATTTTTCTAATATTTCTACAGCTTTTGGATATTTGTCATAGTGAGTTTGCTTAAAATATATAAACTCTTTTTCTGCAATTTCTAGGTTTGACGCTGTATAAATCTTTTTAAATGCCTCAACAAAAGATTTTCTATCCTTATAGTTTACATGTGTAAGTGCATTTCTTATCTTATGAATAACACATTTTTGTACTTGTGATGTTGGGAAGATTTCTTTTAGAACATCATTACCTGAGAAATCATCGCAAATTATGAATTCTGGATCAACCAATCCTCTTTCTTTTAATTCATATAGAAACTTACTTCAATTTATCTTAGATTCAGCATCTTGCACTTTCATAGATAAAAGTTCTTTATAGCCATCTTTATTTATGCCAATTGCTGTGTATACTCCTACCTTATAGCTCTTTTTGATAAAATTTTTCTTATCTTCAACATCAAAAATGTTTTCAGCAATTTCACCTGTTATGGGATTGTATCACTTCATAACATTGTGATATGAAGCATCAATAAATAGAGCTAATCATTCTCCTTGAATATCATGTTTAAACATTTGTGATGACAATATATCTATCTTTTGTTTTATCCTATTTATTAAAGAATGTCCGACTTTAATTCCTGTGAATAGTTCAACAATTCTTGAAACTTGTTCATATGATAAGAAAGAAGCTAGAAGTATTGCGATTAAAGTTTCAAAATCCCTTGAGCATTTTTCATATTTTGCTAATGCACTGGGAATAAAGTTTTTACCTCTTACTCTTGGTATTTTTAATGTAATTTTTCCATTCAAAGTATATTTTGTGGATTCTCTATAGCCATTTCTTTTGACATTGCTATCTGGATTTAAATCTTTTTCTTCTCTTATAAAAGACTTCGCTTCTTTTTCCATAGTATCATTAAATTGTTCAATCATAGATTCTGTAGTTATACCTAAAATTTGTGCTAGTTCTTTCATCTGTCTTCCTACTTCTGTCAATTGTTTACTTATATATTTATTTAAATTAATCATAACAAAAATAACCCCTTCTTTCGAACGAGTTATTTAAAAGACACATTATTTGGTCTGTTATCTTTTTTTTATTTTTACCCTTTTATGCCTATAATGTAGGGATAAAATAAAAAAATTTAGCTATACGCTAAATTCTACATTTTCTATTCTAACATTGTATTTTGTTGCTGTATCTACTTCAACGATATCACCAACTCTTTGACCTAACATAGCTACTGCAAGAGGACTCTTGTTTGAAATTTTTCCATCAAATGGATCTGCATCGTGCACACCCATGATTGTAACTGATTTTCTTTCTCCTGTAGCAATTACTGTAAATTCTACTTTAGAACCAATTGTTACAACTTCTTGACTTTGGTGTTTTTCATTTCCTTCAATTAAAACAGCATTATCAAGGATTTGTTCTAATTCAGAAATACGTCCTTCAATTGCTCCTTGCTTGTCTCTAGCTGCATCATATTCAGCGTTTTCTGACAAGTCACCTTGTGCTCTAGCTTCTTTTAAGGCAGCTTGTACAGCTGGTCTTTCAACATTAATTAAATGTTCATATTCTTTTTTGTATTTATCTAAAGTTTCTTGTGATAAATATACTTTTCCTTGTTGTTCTGTATTTGGCATAACAATCCTCTTTCTAATTTACTATATTTTACCTTATTATTTTTTAACTATAAATAGATATTTTGAACTTATATATGACACTTCATAAGGCATATCTGTCATTTTTAAATAGCTAATCATACGTTTCATTTCGCTTCTTGGGTTAGCAAATGAAACTAAAATCATTCCCTTGTGTAATTTCTTGCTTAATTTATCAAAGATATCATTGATATCCCCTTGAGCATTCATAAGAATTAAGCAATCAATTTCGCCTTCATCATATAATTTGATTTCATTTGGAAAATGATCAGGGAATTTTAATCTTAAATCCTCTAGTTTATCATATTGAATTTCTTTAGAATAAACATAAGTTTGACCCTTAATTTTTTGGGCTATAGCAACAATTGGGAATAAATCTTGATTATTAACTACTAGCACATTTTTATATTCATTCCGATAAATGGTATTAATAATACCTTCAATGTCAATATCATTAGCTTTTGATTTTAGGTAATCTTTTAATTCGTATGGTAGTTCACCTAAATCGTTTCTCAAGGCTTGAATTTGAATCATTGCTTCTTCTTGAGTTTTCTTTAGCATTTTATTACGCATTTTTTTAGCTAACACTTGCATAACAATGTAAATTACAAAACCAATTATAACTAGCACTAAGGCAGAAACGCCTAATGCTACTCTAGCTTCATGAGTCATCTTATTTACCTCACTTGTTTTGATAATAATCTAAGTAATCTTGCAAAATAATTAATGCTGCTAATTGATCTTTTTTAGCCTTACGCTTTTGTTGAGTTAACCCAGCTGCCATCATAGCTTCATTAGCTCTTTTAGTTGAATATTGTTCATTAACAAAGAGCACTGGCAAATTAAAGCGTGCAATTAGTTTTTGCTTAAAGTCTTCTACCATATAGGTACGTTCGCTTTTGTCACCACTTATTTTAAGTGGATAACCTAACACAATACCATCAATTTTGTTTTTGTATTGGTTAAGATAGAACTCAACACGATTAAGTGCAGCTTCAAAATCATTTTCAGCAAACATAAAGTTCTCAAGACCACTAGCTATAATTTCATTTTCATCAGTTATAGCAAAGCCACAACTTTTAGTTCCTAAATCTAATCCTAGTTTTCTCATACTAATTCTTCTTGCATGTAGTCTAATAATTCATTAGCGCTTGCTACTTTACCCATTGATAAAATAGCATTTCCACCACCACGACCATTAAGCTTTTTAAATAGTTGTTGGGCAATAGCGTTTGAATTATAAGCTTTTGAAGCTACCACTAACATTGGATTACTTTCATCTGAGCTAAGTACTACTAAAATATCTTGGTACTTTTCTCTCAATGTAGAAGCTACAGTTTTGATATTAGCTTTATCAATTGCTTGATTTAAGTACACTTTGTGACCTTTAATATCAAGTAATTCAATATTGTCATAGTCAAATTCAAAGCTACTTGCTAATTCTTTTTGAATTTTCTTATTATCTTCTTTTAAAGTTTCAAGTGTGCCTTGTAAGTAATCAATTGCTGCTTCTTTATCTTCAGGAATGTTTAATTCATAAGTATAGTCTTTATTTAGTTTAACATTCTTTTCAAGCATTTTATCAACTTCCACAAGTAACTTGTCAACTTCTTCTTCTAAGTATTCATTAACTAAAGCATTAGAAGAGATAGCTCTAATTCTATAAATTCCAGCTGCTTTTTTATCAACATTAGTAATCTTGAAGTTTTCAAGTTTAGCTGTATTTGAAAGGTGAGTTCCTCCACAAAGGTCAGCTGTAATTCCATCAAACTTAACAATACGAACATTTTGAGGATTCATGTATTCTGATTCTTCAAGAGTCATAATTGCACCAAGTTCTTTAGCTTGCTCAGTGGTCATTTGTAAGTAATCACGTTTAGCATTTTGTGCAATATAGCTACGTACTAGACGTTCTACTTCTTTAATTTGCGCATCTGTAGGTTTACTATCAGCTGGAAGGTCAAAGGTTAAACGTTCTTCATTGTTATCTGATCCAAGTTGTTTAATTTGATTTCCAAGCACATTTCTTAGGGCACAAAACATTAAGTGTGTTCCTGAGTGGTTTCTTTCAAGTCCTAAACGAATTGTTTCATCAACAAAACATTCAACAGGTAATTCTTTATTAAGCTTACCTTCTACTTTGTGAATGTGGTTTCCAAATTTATCTTTAAATACATCTAAGATTAAGATTTTTTCATTGCCTTGTTGCATATAACCACGGTCGTGTTTTTGTCCACCACTAGTTGCATAAAATGGAGTTTCTTTTAAAACTACGTAAGCAACACCATTTGCACTAGCAACTTCTTTTTCAGTATCAAGTAAGTATAAAATGTCACTAACATTGTGAGTAGTTTCATATCCAACAAATTTATCAACTTTTGATTTTAGAATTGTAAGTGAGTTAATAACTTTATCCATTCCAGATAATTTAGCATTTCTTGAAGCATCAGCATGTTCTTTCTTAGCTTTTTCATATCCTTCATAGTCAATCTTGATATTCTTTTGTTCTAAAATTTCAGCTGTTAATTCAACTGGGAATCCATATGTTTCAAATAATTTGAAAGCAACATCACCAGGGAAGATTACAATATCATCATTTAGGTAATTGTTTAATAGGTTTTTACCATTTTCAATGGTACGTGAGAAGGTTAATTCTTCATCCTTAATAATTTGTTTAATTGGTTCAACTTCATATTCAAAAGGTAAGCTAGCTTTAACAACATCAACTAATTTATATAAGAATGGTTCATAGATTTTAAGTTGCATTGCTTTATAAACACTTCTACGAATTAGTCTTCTTAAAATATATCCTCTACCAACGTTTGAAGGTTTGGCACCATCAGCAATAGCATTTGTTACAGTACGCATGTGGTCAGCAATAACTTTGAAACATGAGTTAATAAACATTTGTTCAGGTTCTTTAGTAAAGTAGTTATTAATGTCATATCTAAACTCAGTGAATTTTTCAATTTCATGAATAATAGGTAAGAATAAGTCAGTATCAAAGTTAGTTGGAGCATCTTGCATGATAGAAACGATTCTTTCAAGACCAGCCCCGGTATCGATGTTCTTTTGTTTTAATTCTGTATATTCACCTTCACCATTTGAATTATAAGTTGAGAAAACAATGTTTCAGATTTCAATATAACGATCATTTTCTAGGTCTTCTTTTAATAATTCAATTCCTCTAGCATCATACTTTACTCCACGATCGTAAAATATTTCAGTGTTGGGTCCACAAGGTCCTGATCCAACTTCTCAAAAGTTCGTATCTTTGCTTCCTGGTATCATGTGGTCTTCTGCAAAACCATGTGACATTCATTCATTTTTAGTTTCTAAATCTTCATAGTAGTAAGTAAAATAAAGTTTTTCTTTATCTAACTTAAGTACATCAAGTAAAAACTCACTAGCAAAAGCGATCGCTTCTTTTTTGAAGTAATCCCCAATTGAGAAGTTACCAAGCATTTCAAAAAATGTATGGTGACGAGCTGTAATACCAACATTTTCAATATCGTTAGTTCTAATTGCTTTTTGAGAGTTGGTTAATCTTTTTGCAGGTGCTACTTTTTTACCAGCAAAGTAATCTTTTAAGGTAGCTACCCCACTGTTAATTCATAAAAGTGAAGGGTCATTATGTGGCACTAAACTTTTTGAAGGCACAATAAAGTGTCCTTTTGATTCAAAAAATGATAATCACTTTTCTCTAATTTCTTTTGAATTCATAAAAACCTCTTTTAAATGTAATCTTTCTTAATATTATCCATATATATTTCATCAATAATGGCTCCACCAATACATTTGTCACCATCATATAGTACAACTTGTTGTCCAGGAGTTACTGCTGAAGCACCTTCTGGATAAAAGACTTTAATTTTACGATCAGGTAAAAATTCTACTGTAACTTTAATATCCTTTTGTCTATATCTAAATTTAGCTGATAAATTGTCAGGATTAAAATCAGTGTTATTTAAAGTTAAATCGCTAGCTAGTAAACTATTTGAGATTAAATATTCAGGGTGTGAGTTAGGAGCTACATATAAAATGTTTTGTCTTACATCATGACCACAAACATAATATGGTTCACTCATTCCACCTAAATTAAGCCCTTTACGTTGTCCAATTGTATAGTAGAAACAACCAATATGTCTGCCTAATTTCTTTCCAGTAGTAATATCTACAATATTACCTTCTTGAGCAGGAATATAGTTTTGTAAAAACTGTCCAAAATTTCTTTCACCAATAAAACAAATTCCAGTTGAATCTTTTTTAGTTGCTGTTACTAAGTTTAACTTTTTAGCAATTTCTCTAATTTCAGGCTTAGTTAATTTAGCAAGTGGCATAATTACTTTTGCAAGTTGTTCATGTGTTAGTTGTGCTAAGAAATATGTTTGATCTTTATCTTGATCAGCTGCCCGGTATAAATGTCCATTAACTACATTAGCATAATGTCCCATTGCTATGTAATCAGCTTTTAGTTCATTAAAAGCATATTTGGCAAAAGCATTAAACTTAATGTACTTGTTACATAAAATATCTGGGTTAGGGGTACGCCCTTTTTTGTATTCTTCGATAAAGTTTTCAAAGACATTATCTCAATATTCCTTAACAAAATCAACACGGAAAAGAGGAATATCTAATGCTTTGGCTACAGCTTGCGCATCTTGATAATCTTTTTCTTGTGGACAAACGTCTTGTGAAATATCTGCATTTCCTAAGATATCATTGTTAACAATACTGTCTCAATTACGCATAAATAATCCAACAACGTCATAACCTTGTTGTTTTAAAATGTAGGCTGCTACAGAAGAATCAACTCCTCCTGACATTCCAATAACTACTCTTTTTGTCATATATATTCCTCCTTAATGTATTGTTATTAAATTTATAAATAAATTTTATAACAATATCACATTTTGCACAATTATATAAATCTAAAACTCCATTTTTTTAATGCCTAGGGCGTAGGCATAAAAATATATCACACAGATTTTCAGTGTGATATAAAAGTTATTATTTAAATTTAATTGTCTAGTTTAATTCTTGCAATTTCAATTTTATTTTGCACTAAATCTTGCTCTAATTCTAAAATTCTGCTTAGTTCTGTTTCTAGTTTTGTTGCTTCTTCTACACTAGGTTTTGTAACAGGTTCTTTTGGAGCAAATAATTCACAAGTTTCATTGGCCTGTATAATTGAAATATCATAAGTTCCAAGTTTTTTAGCAATATCAATAATTTCATTTTTATCATATGTTAATAATGGACGTAAAATTTGTCTATGACAAGCTGCTCCAATTGTACTTAAAGATTCAAGAGTTTGAGAAGCAACTTGACCTAAATTATCTCCATTAGAAATTGCCATTTGCCCATATTTATCACAAATTTGATCAGCAATCCGGTAGAAACTTCTACGCATTAAAGTAATCTTGTAAGATTCACGTGAAACAAATGAAATATAGTTCATTAAGTTTGCATAATTAGCTATTAATAAGTTTGAAGTTACTTGGTATTGATTTAACACTTTTACTAAATTCGTAATTTTTTCAATAGTTCTTTCATCTGTTTGAGGTGGTGTAATAAATGTTAAAAAGTCTACCTTAATTCCACGTTTCATCATTTTAAATGCAGCAATAGGTGAGTCAAAACCACCAGAAATTAAATGTAGCACTTTGCCAGAAACACCTACAGGTAAACCACCAAGCCCATCGTAGTATTCAGAAAACATGTATGTTCTACCATTTCTAACTTCGACATAGAAAGTTTGATTAGGATTATGTACATCAACTTTTAAATTAGTGTTCTTTAAGATTTCTCCACCTAAAATGTGGTTAATTTGATCAGAAGAATATTCAAATTGCTTGTAGTTTCTTCTAGCTGCTATTTTAAAGGTTTTAGCATCTGGCTTAACTAATTTTAAAGCAGTATTTTTGAATACTTCAATATCGTTTTCAACCACTGCCACAGGTGAAAACGAACTAATTCCAAAGACATAATTTAACTTATCCATATTATGTTGTGAATATGTTAAATACATTCTGTCAAATTCTACTTGTGGAGCTTCTCCAACAATGTGTTTAATGTTGTTGGCCAAAGTATTAATAAAAGTTTTACGATTCTTTTTCTTAAGCACAAGCTCACCGTATCTAATTAAAATTTTACTGTACATATTTCTCCTTAATTAAGAATCTTTTAACAGTTTGATAAGATTCTTGGTAATTGTTATTTTGTTGTATTTGCAGTCTGGTTTGGTTAATTAATTCTTTATAAGCATTAATTTTCTCTTCTCCCAGTAAGAAACGTTCATTGCTTGCTACTTCAAGGCATAAAGCATCATACATTTCATGGTATTTTTCATTGATTGCTATCTTTTTAATTAAGAAAGCCAAAGTGTGGATAAAATCATCTCACACAAGTTGATGTTTAGCTCAACTTTTGTATTTTTTAATATTAGTTTCAAATTGGTTTTGTAAGCGTTTTTTAGCTTCATTTATTTCAGGATCATTGATTAAGTGTTCATTTTCAATTACTGCAAAATAAGTCTCAATAGCATTAGCTAGATCTAAATCACGTTGCACCTTAATTCCACTTATATGGTAAGATTCAAGCTTATAGTTTAAGTAAGCATCATCAAAAGTCTTAACAGCTTGCAGGAATTCTTTAACAGCTTTTAAAATATCTGCAAGTGTAGTTAAATTATTAATTGCATTAACTTTAGTTTCAAGTGCATTATAAGCACGATTTAGCTTGCTTGTTTCTTTTTGTACTTCAAGATAAAGCTTTTTACGTGTTGCTCATAGTTGTGAAAGGTCTTTTTTAACACTTTCAAAAAATTCCTTGATGCTTTGATTAAGGATTGCTCCATGATAAATTTTTCAATACACATCATATATTTTGGTAATGTTTAAAGCTAATTTATTTGAATCAAATTCATATCATGACTGTGAAAGCTTTTCTAGGTTTTGGCTTAGTACTTTATACTCAGCTAGTACTTTTGGCTTAGTTTCTTTTTTAATGGCTTGTTTTAGTTCATTTGGCAAGATATCAAATAGGTAATATTCAATTTTACTTGCACCAATAATTAAATTATTTAAATCATTTAATCTAACCCTTAAATCATCAATTTTCTTATCAGCTTGTGAAAATTGTCCCTTATATTTAGAGTTATCTAACTCATTTAATCGTTTAGCCATCTTTTGCACTTTATCAGTTAAAATCGGATTTAAGTTTGTGGTGATTGCTTTATTTTTATTAAGCACTTCTTTGTAATATTCAACTATTTCTAAATAATTGGTAAAGACTTCATCAATTAGTTTTCAATCAATATCGAACTCTTGTGCTACTTGATCAAATGATTTGCATTTATCTCTGTATTTAACAAATAAACGTCTAAGAGTTCTTCTTTCTTTTACTACTTTAAAGAATTTCTTTTCTTGGATCACACCTTCTAAACTCACAATATGTTGTAAGATGACATCTTTCTTTTGGCAGATATCTTGATTAGTAGTTTTAAGCTTATCACATATCGGTTCAAAAGTTTTTTCATTCTTAGCTAAAATAGCACACTTTTGAATAGCATCTTTATTTTTAGTGTTTTCTCTTTGCAATGTTATGCGCAAGTCTGAAATATAGGCTGTGTTCTTTTTGAAATAAATGTTCCGAATAAGAATTATTGAAAGGAACAATATTAGCAATAGTGCAATAACAACAAACACAATAAAGATCGCTAAAACAGTTGTATTATGTTTTTCCATGTTCCTTCCTCTTGACTTTAATTATTAGTAATTAAAGTTTATCAAAGTTTTAGTTTTATATCCTTAAAATAAAGAAAAAACTCCAATGTGGAGTTTATGGTCACTAAAGTGATATGGAGCGAGTGAAGGGAATCGAACCCTCATAGTCAGCTTGGAAGGCTGAAGTTCTGCCATTAAACTACACTCGCAATTTGTTATTTGCGTTAATATTATAGCACGAATAACAATCTTTGGAAATAAATTTTTTATTTTTTTACACAAAGCAAGTCATTGGCGCGCCCGGCAGGAGTCGAACCCGCAACCTTTAGGGCCGTAACCTAACACTCTGTCCAGTTGAGCTACGGGCGCATTAATGGAGGCACCAACGGGATTCGAACCCGTAATCAAAGTTTTGCAGACTCATGCCTTGGCCATTTGGCTATGGTGCCTTGTGCTTTATTATTATAATACAAAATGGATTTTTAGTAAATATTTTTTAAATTTTTTTATGCAATTGTGAAATAAGATTTATTTTGTCACCCCTCCAAATAAGATTTATTTTGTCACCCCCCTTAGAAATAATGGTCGATGTCTAAAATTCTTATATTAATTTAAAAAACAGATATAAATAAAATAAAGGTACTAACAGATTATAAATTAAGCAATACTCGTTCTGATATTAGAGAGCATCCAGAAGGCTTTAAAAATTATTACAATTTAAGATTAAAAAGAGCTCTAAATATGAAATATTTTTTAATAAATGGGTGCAAACAGAGAAAATTGAAGAGTGAATGTTGAATTATATAGAAAAGTGTTGACAGATGTAGGAACGTTAATTAAGCTGTATTTGTTAAAGAAAAAAGACAATGCAATAACTTTTCTGTAGGTTAAAAGCATTGTCTTCTAATATAAAAGATGGTATTTATATTGAATAATTATCATATATCTTTTGCCATATTTCATTAGCTGTAGCGATGGCAAAAATAGAGCTTATTTTGCTTGTCTAGGGGTGACAAAATAGAGCTTATTCTACAATTTTTAGTAAATATTTTTTAAATTTTTTTATGCAATTGCCCTAGGTATATTTTAACTTCAAGGGAATAAAAAAATGCAAGCTAATGCTTGCAAATAATTATTTATCAAATTGTGATGTATATAGGTTGTAGTAGAATCCTTGCTTTTCAAGTAAGCTTTCGTGAGTTCCTTTTTCAATGATCAATCCATTGTCAACTACGATAATAACATCAGCATTTTTAATAGTACTTAATCTATGTGCAATAACAAATGTAGTTTTATCTTCCATAAGTTTTAACATAGCTTGTTGCACGATTTGTTCAGTGCTTGAATCAATATTTGAAGTAGCTTCATCTAAAATTAATAAACTCTTGTTACTTAAAATGGCTCTTGTTAAGGAAATTAATTGTTTTTGACCTTGAGATAGGTTAGCACCATTATTTTCAATTAATGTATCATATCCATTAGCCATATTCATAATGAAGTGATGAGCATGAGTTAATTTAGCTGCTTGTTCAATTTCTTCCATAGTAGCTTTAGGGTTAGTCATCTTTAAGTTATCTAGAATTGATTCGTTAAATAAGAATGAATCTTGCAATACAATTGTCATGTTATCTCTAAGACTAACTGTATCTAAGTTTCTAAGCTCATTGCCATCAATCTTAATTGATCCACGAGCATAGTCATAATATTTTGAAAGTAAGCTAATAATTGTAGTTTTACCAGCTCCAGTTGGCCCAACAATTGCAACTGTTTGACCAGGTTTAATTGAGAAACTTGCTGCTTTTAATTGGTATTCTAAAGCATCTGGGTTATATTTGAAGTAAACATCTTCAAAATCAATTTGTCCAATGATTTTTTCAACTTTAATTGTTTCATGTTCACGACTAGGCACTTGTACTTGTAATAAGTTAAATATACGAGAAGTTGAAGCAACCCCAACTTGCGCATTAAATGTACTTGATAAAATACTTTGGAATGGTCCCATGAAGTTTCAGTTTAATGAAACATATAACACGATTAAACCAGCAGTTGGAGATCCATCTTTATTAACCATAAAGCTAAAGGCACTTCACACATTAACACCTTTGAGGTAGAAAACAGCTGCAATGGCTGAAATAGCTAAAATAATTAAGTTAGAGATTAGCCCATATCAAGTATCAAATGATTTGGCAATAATATCACCTTTATAAGCTGAATTACGAATGTTTTTAGTAATAATTTCAAGTTCACTATAAATGTAAGCTTGACGATCAAATGAGTTAGTTACTTTAGTGTTTACTAGCATTTCTTCTACGAATGCATTTAGCCGACCGAAGGCATTTTGCACACTAATAAAGTAAGGTTGTGATTTCTTAATTAATAAGAAGACAAAAGCAAATAAGATTAAGGATACTGGAATAACAATTAAAGTTAATAATTCTGAAGCAAGTGACATAACAACTATTGAAATTAAGATGTTAAATGTACTTGTTGCAGCTTGCACCATCATTTGAAATAATGAGTTAGCCACGTTATTAATATCTACCACTAAGGTTGAAATTAAGTTTCCAGTCTTGTTTTTATCATAGAAGCTAATAGGTGAACGGAATAATTTGTTCATTAATTCACCACGTAATCTAGCTCCAGCTTCAAAACATAATTTAATATAGACTCTTTGTTCAAGGTAACGGAAAATACCATATAAGATAAATGATAGTCCAAGCCCAGCTAGTGCTAATACAAAATGTAGGGTATTGAAATCTCCTATATTTCCAGTAGCCTTTTCACCTAAATAAGGTGCAAAGAATAATTGAATAATTATCCCGATCATAAAGCTACCTACAATATAACAAACAGAGTTGATAAAGCTGAATGTTAAAGCTATAGCTAAACTTTTCTTGTCTTTAGTAATGTAAGAAAGCAGAGTTTTAAAGGTTTGAAATACTTTAACATCAGTCTTCATTTTCTTGTTCTTACTTAGTTCTTTACTAATTTGACGACCTTCGTACATATTATCCATAAGTCACTCTCCTTTCTATTGTTCTAATTGGTTTGCATTGATATCTCTATATCATTGACAGCTTGCAAGTAACTCTTGGTGAGTTCCTTGAGCAATTATTCTTCCTCTGTCCATGACTAGAATTTTATCAGCATGTTTAATTGAATTAATTTTTTGTGAGATTATAACTGTTGTACAGTCATAATCTTCTTTAATATTTTTAATTAAAGCTTTTGTTGTTATGTTATCAAGTGCTGAAGTTGAATCATCTAAAATTAAGATTTTAGGATCAATAATTAAACTACGCGCAATTGAAAGACGTTGTTTTTGTCCACCTGATAAGTTTTTTCCACGTTGCACTACTGGATGTTGTAATCTATCTTCAAATGTCATAATAAAGTTATTAGCACATGAAGCTTTTAGTGCACGATTAATTTCTTCTTCACTAGCATCTTCTTTTCCAAATGTTAGGTTAGAAAGAATTGTTCCTGAATATAGTAAAGCTTCTTGATAAACAATCCCAACATTTTGGTGTAAGTTAGTTGTATCAATTTCTTTAACTTCTTTGCCATTAATAAGGATATTTCCTTCATTATATTTCATGTTGTTAACAATTAAGTTAGCAATGGTACTTTTTCCTGAACCAGTTGGCCCAATAATCCCAAGTGTTTGCCCACCTAATACTTTAAAGTTAATATCTGATAAAGCATAGTCTTCAGATGTTTCAAAATATTTAAAGTTAACATCCTTGAATTCGATTGAATAGTCAGCTACATTATTTTGCTCACTAATAATGAGACCATTTGTTACATGCAATTCATCATATTCTTTATCTAGCACTTGTACAATTCTACCGGCTGAAATTTTGGCCTTGAAAAATGAACCTAAAAATTGTGAGAATAGAATAATACCTTGAGCAATTAATACTTCATATTCAATAAATACGTTTAATTTAGCAATTAATTGTGCTCCATTTTCACTTCTTAAGCTATTGCTTGCTGCTAAAGCATCTAATTGTACTTTACCAATTGCATAGATAATAACTACAATAGTGTTAATAATAACGAAGAATGCAGGCATACCAATAGCAAAGTATTTAAAGCTGGCTCTTTCTGTAGCAAGTCAAGCTGAGTTGGCTTTATTAAATTTATTATATTGGTTGATTTGCAAGTTGTTTGCTTTAATGAATCTAGCTCCGTTAATTGATTCATCAACTTCTTTAGTAATTCAATCTAAGTTCTTTCTACTCTTTTTAATCAATGGATTAGTCTTAATAAACATATAAGCAATAACAAAGATTAAAAGAGGGATAACTGCAATAATTGATCATGTTAAGTTAACATCAGTCATAAATGCAAACACTAAACCAACAACGATATATAAAGGTGCCTTAATTAATGAAATAGAAGCACCAATTAAGAAATCTCAAAAGACAGCAACGTCATCGTTAATTCTAGTAATTAAACTTTCATTTGTTAATTGTGCAATATCTTTTAAGCTAAGTTTTTGATATTTTTTAAATAATGTGTTTCTATAGAAGTTAGAAGCTTTTTCTCCAGCTCAAATAATTATCAGCACATAACCAAACGATGTACCAGCTGCCAATACCAAGACAATAATGAATGTTACTAATAAAGTATTAAACACTTGTTGCCAATCTTTTGATGAGTAAACAACATAATTAAATATTTCAAGTTGAATGTCTTTGTTTACATCATCATGTGGTTGAATTACCAATGGTAAGAATTGAGAAAGCAAAATAGGTAACATCATTGTTAAAGCCACATTGATAATTACGATTAAAATACCGATACCAAATTGTGCTTTTATTTTACCTGGCAAAATCTTAAACATTTTTCACATATTTACCTCCTTTTTATAGTCTATATTTTGTTTTGATATTATAACATTTTTATAAAAAATGTTATAGGAGGATAACGAGCTAAAAATGCAAGCCAAAATTATTATTTTTAGAAAATTCCCTAAAAAAGGGTATAAAAAAATGGCGATCACGAGAGGATTCGAACCTCCGACCACAAGCTTAGAAGGCTCGTGCTCTATCCAGCTGAGCTACGCGACCACGCTAAATATATTTTACACACTTTTTAAAAAAGTTGCATTATTTATTTTTTTATTTTTTTATAAGCAAAAAAGAAAAATCTCAGCCACAAGACTGAGACTTTGCAATTATTATGTATGTTTAAATCCACCTGATTTTTCATCTAGTGAAACTGTTGGTTTATGAGTTTTTAAATCTTCAATAGCTTTTTTCATATCTTCGATTAAGATAGAAGCCATATCTCTACCGAAGCCTTGACGAACTAAAGCTCTTTGAACCACAACATTTTGTGCATTAGCTGGCATTGAGTATGCTGGTACTTGTCATCCTCTGACTCTAAGTTTATCAGCTAAGTCATAAAGATTGAATCCAAGATCAACACCTTGTTTAAATCTTCATGTTGTAGCTGGAATTCCATGTTTTGGACTTCCATCATTAATTAATTCAAAATATCCCATTTTTTCAATTTCACTTGCGATGTATTGTGCTGTGTCATAGCAGTTTTGGTGAATTTTTCTATATCCTTCTTTTCCAAGTCTTAAGAAAAGGTAGTATTGAGAAATAATTTGACCAGCAGGTCTTGAGAAGTTAATTTGGAATACAGGCATGTCACCACCTAAGTAGTTAACATGGAAGATTAATTTTTCTGGAAGGAATTTTTTATCTCTTCATACTACTCAACCAGCCCCAAGAGGTGCTAGTCCAAATTTGTGTCCTGAAGCTGAGATTGATTTAACTCTTGAAACTCTAAAATCTCATTCAATTTCTGGAGCAACAAATGGAGCTAAAAATCCTCCACTAGCTGCATCAATATGCATATCAACATTTAATCCAGTATCTTTTTCAAGCTTATCTAGAGCTTTAGATAATTCATAAATAGGTTCATATGCTCCTGTAAAGGTTAATCCAAAAGTTGCGACAACTCCAATGGTGTTTTCATCAATATATTTCAACATACTTTCTGCATCCATATAGAATCTATCTTCTTCCATTGGAACTTGTCTAATTTCAATATCTCAGTAACGACAGAATTTTTCTCAAACTACTTGGACAGGTCCACATACTAAGTTAGGTTTATCAATTGGTTTTCCAGCTGCTCTACGTTTTTCTTTTCAACGTTCAAGTAAAGCCATTCCTCCTAGCATGCAAGCTTCAGAAGATCCAATTCCAGAAGTTCCGATTGGTTCTTCTTTTTTAGAGGCATTCCATAAATTTGCAATCATTGATACACAACGTTGTTCAATTTCTGCAGTTTGTGGATATTCATCTTTATCAATTAAGTTTTTATTAATTGATAAATCCATTAGTTCATGAACTTGTTTTTCTTCATATGTTTGACAAAATGTAGCTAAATTTTGTCTTGCATTACCATCTAAAAACAATTCATCTTTAACAACTTCTAAGACTACATCAGGGTCAGATTCTTTATCAGGCATCTTATATTTTGGTAATTGGATGTCTGCAAGTCTTGATCCAAAAATGCTGTCATTGTCATTTTGTTTAACTTTGTGTAATGGCATCGAAACCTCCTTTATTTTTCATTTAAATATAAGTTAAATTTCATTTTATTACAAAATTCTTTAATGATTTTAAATCCTCTTACGCTATTTCCATATTGATCTAATGGAGGACTAAATACTGCAATTCCTAGTTTTCCAGGCACAACAGCAATGAGTCCACCACCAACCCCACTTTTACCAGGTAGCCCTACCATATAGGCAAAATCACCTGATTTATCATATAAACCTTCCATAGTCATTTCAGCTAAAATATGAGGAATATTATGGCTTGAAATAACTTGTTGTTTAGTAATTGGGTTAATTCCATTATTTGCTAATGTAGCAGCTAAGGTAGCTAGATCTTTGTTTGTTACTAAAGTTGAGCATTGTTGCGTATATACTTCACAAGCTTCCATTGGGTCACAATACATTTGACCAGCTGAATATAGTAATCAAGCTATCGCACGGTTATGGAAATTAGTCGTTTGTTCAGATGTATTAACTTCATTTGAAAGAACTACATCTTTAGACATCATTTGTTGTTGAAAGCCTAAAATCTTATTTCATCTTTCAACTTTATCTTTTGCTTGTATTAAGCTAGTTGTTGCCATAGCTCCTGCATTTACTAATGGTGATAATGGTTTATCTTTATGTAATTCAAGGGCTATAACAGAGTTAAATGGTAATCCTGTAGGGGATGTACCTATCTTTTCTCTCACAGTTTTTGCATCTGTTTCTTCTAAAGCTAATGCTAATGTACAAACCTTAGAAATTGACTCAATTGCAAATGCGTATGAATCATCACCATAGCTAAATACATCACCATCTGCAGTTATTACAGTGGCTCCACAAAGGTTAGAAGGTACATTAGCTAGATAAGGAATATAACTAGCATTTTTGCCTTCTTTATGGTCTTTGTATTTTAAGTATGATTCTTTTAAGGATGTTTCTATAAGCTTTTTATCTAACATATGATCCTTTATTGAGCATTTGCTTGTGGCTTAGAAGTGTTTTCTTGGTCAGCAACTTTTTGCTCAGCATTACTTTTATCACTTGTTTCTAGGGAGAAAACTTTTACTGCTGAATCATGAGCTTTAGAAATTGTTTTTAAAGTCTTATCGTTTTCTTTTTTGATTTTATTTAAAATCTTACCTTCAGCCATTTCGTAAGCTAAACTTTCTTTTCCGATTTTAGCTAAAAGTAATTCTTCACGTTTAGAAATATATGTTTCTAGTTCTTTTAATTTTCTTTGTACGTCTGTGTCAAATGCTTGAAAGTCACCTTTTACCTTATTATCAAAGTATGCTTTAGCTAATTCACTACTTTCACAATTTGAATGATTAATGATACCTGGATGTGTACCTTCAAGTTGTCATGTAAATGGAGCAAAATCTGAATCTTGGTCCACTCAGTGTGGTTTTCTTAATGCATAAATAATAAATGGAATAACACAGAAAATAGCAGATACAATAATTAAAATTGCTACGTATGTTATTGGACTACCAACTGATATTTGGCTTGGTGGTGCAAAGCTAACTATAAAGGCTAGTAATGAACCAATAAGCCCTAATCCAGCCACTATTCACATTCCAATGTTATGTGGACCAGGAATACGATATGGTCTAGGTCGATTTGGTTGTGAATAACGAAGGTAAATTGCTGCAGCAAACATTAAGATGTACATAATTAAGTATAAGATAACAGTTAATTGACTTAATATTTGGTAAGCAGCTTGTACTGATGGAAGTACTACGAATAGTACTGATAATACAGTAACAATAAGTCCTTGGATTAGTAATAAGTGTGTTGGCACACCATTTTTGTTAGTTTTTTGGAATCATCTAGGTAAATATCCAGCTTTTCCAACTACTAACATACCAGCGCTAGGTCCTGATACTCAAGTAACAATACCTGCTAAAACACCTATTGCTAGCATAGCTGCCAGTACAGGAGCCATTCAAGGGACGCCAGCCCATGTAAAGGCTTTAATATATGTGACTAGTAACCCTTGTGTTAAGTTAATATCATCCTTTGGTAGAAGGAAGGCAATAGCAAGAGTTCCTAGTACGAAAATAAGAACTGTAACCAATGAAGAAATTAAGATAGCAATTGGGTAATTTCTTTTTGGATTGTTAATTTCAGTTACATGGATCGCATTCATTTCCATACCAGCATAAAATAGGAAAACACTAGCAGCAAGTACTAAAGAGTCAAATCCTTTGAATGCAGGTAATAGATCTGATGCTTTCATTTGTGTTTGAGGTTCGTTACCTGCAATAATGTAAGCAAACCCAAATCCAATTAAAATAACAACAGGAATAATTGTTCCAATAATTCCACCTCATTTAGCTACTCTAGCAAATGCTTTTGTACCAAATGAAGATAATATAGTAGCTATTCAATAAATAGCAAGCACTATTAATAGAACAAAAACCTTATTATTGGAGATTGCCTTGGCTATTTCAGTATTTGGAGCAAGATAAGCCAATGACACAGCTCCAAAAGTTAGGGCAGTTGGGAATCAAATTGTTACCTCAGCCCATAACAAGAACATAGATAGGAAAGCAAGTCTTGGACCAAATGCTTCTCCTACCCATCTAAATACTCCACCTTTTTCAGTATAGGTAGAAGCTAGTTCAGCTGCAACAAGTGCAACAGGTATTAAGAAAAATATAGCAGCAAAAATGTAGTAGAAAATTGATCCTAGTCCATATTCTGCTTCAGCAGGTAGGCCTCTAAGGCTTACAACAGCAACTATATTCATTAAGACTAAACTAAGTAAACTTAAGGCTTTAGTATTCTTTTGTTTAGTTTTAGAATCATTTGTAGATTGAGAATCAGTCGCATTTTTAGACTTAAATTTAAACATGTGCTCCTCCTTTACGTTATTATGACAGCTATCTCTGTCATATAAATATTATAATCTTTTCTTTTAGTGGCTAGAAAAAATGAAAAAAATGTGGAATTACTACCCCACATTTAGTTTTTTGATTAATTCTTCTTGTAATCTGAAATTAATTTTAAATCTATTTCTCTAGTTTGCTTTTCTTTAGTTTCTTTTTGATCTGCAATCATTTTTTCAATTTCTAGTCCGATTAAAGGATAGTCAACAAAAATCTTGCTTTTGTAAACATTTAAGCTGTCATAAATTGATTGATATCCAATATCAGTTAATTTAAAAGTATTATTTGCTAAAGCAATTAAAGAAATAAATGAATCGTGTGTTGAACAAACGATATTTGAAAATTTGTGTTTAGCAGCGAAGCGAACTAAATCCTTAACTTCACTTTCTTGTTTTCTAGTGCTAATTTCATATTTTGAATGACTGATCCCAAGTTCTGTACATGCTTGTAGGAATCCTTCATATCTTTTATCTTTTTGGCGACTAAGAAGTTTTTTATCTTCTAAGAAAAGAATTTTATTATCATCTTTTGGCAATTGATTATATAAGTCAACTGTTACATCATAGAATCCTTGGATTTCATTTGGAACAATTCAGCTTAGTCCATCTACTTGATATCCATAAACCACTATAGCAACGCCTTCAATTGATTTTAAATAAGCAAATAAGACTTCATCATATTCGGGAACAAAAACCACTAATGATGTTGGTCTTCAAGAAAGAATGTATTTAATGGTATCTACATACTCTTGGGTTGAAGGGTTTGTATAAGTTGTAATAACTCTCTTGCTACTTCTTGAGCAAGCAGCAATAATCCCGTTAATTATGTGTTGGTAAATATTGCTTCCGAAAATAGGTGCAATAACAAAAACTGAGTTGTCCTTTCCTCTGATCATTCTAGCACCATGATTAGGAACATATTCATATTCCTTTACTACTGATGCAATTTTACGTTTCGTTTTACCTGATACATATCCACCATTGTAATATCTACTAATTGTTGAAATAGATACGTTAGCGATTGAAGATATGTCTTTATAGGAAATTTGTTTATTTTTTTTAGCTTCACTCATATTTTAATTATAGCATTTTGTGGAAATTTTGTTCCACATGCCAGGTTTTTACCATTATTGCTAGCCCCTACAGCTAAAAGCATAAAAAATCACACTACTGTGCATTATTTGTAGTGTGAAATAAAATATTTTTAAATTATACTAATTCTTCAAATACATCGTCACCTGTTTCAGTGATGATGTCAGCACCGAAGTTTCTTGCTACGATGTTTCCAAGTGTTCCTAGACCTGTAAAGTTAGGTAATACTCTAGGTGATTTGAATGATTTTGAATAAATTGTAGCTGGTAAGAATTCTCTTGTGTGGTTGAATCCTGGGTATAATGGATCGTTTCCGTGGTCACTTGTCATAATTAATAAGTCATCTTCACGCATTGCGTTGATTAATTTTCCAAGTTTAACGTCAAGATCAGAAATGTTTTGAGCATATCCGTGTACGTCTCTTCTGTGTCCGTAGTGTGAGTCGAATTGAACTAAGTTTGTGAAAATAAATTGGTTTTCTCCATCTTGTTCTGCTAATTCGATTGTGATGTCAAGACCTTTAGCGTCTGAACCACTTGGGTAGTGTTTTGTAATACCTTGTCCTACGAAAATGTCATTGATTTTTCCAACTGAAATAACTTCAACACCTTTAGCTTGTAATTCGTTTAAAATCATTTCTCTTGGTTTGTTTGCATAGTCATGACGATTGAATGTTCTTGTGTATTCTCCGTTATCACCAACGAATGGACGAGCAATAATTCTTCCTACGTTTCATTCTGGACGTGATGAACAAATTTCACGAGCAGCTTTTGCATATCTGTATAAGTTATCTAATCCAACTCATTCTTCGTGAGCAGCGATTTGTAAAACAGAGTCCATTGATGTATAAACAATGATTCCACCATTTTCTTTTTGTTCTTGAGCGTATTCAGAAATCATTTCTGTTCCTGAACCTGATTTGTTTGCAAGGATTTTTCTTCCATCGAAAGCTTTTGATAATTCATCAACTAAGTCTTGTGGGAATCCTGTTTCTGTAAATGTAGGGAATGGTACTAATGTTTTAATTCCCATCATTTCTCAGTGCCCTGCTAATGTATCTTTAGCATTTGACACTTCTTGAACTTTAGCCATGTAAGCCATTGGTTGTTTAACATGGTAATTTCCATTTAAGTTAGTAATGTTACCAATTCCAAGTTTCTTTCATGTATCAATTTTGAATTCTTCTACCATTGAAGCAGATCTAATTGTGTTTGCACCATCGTCACCAAAACGTTTTTGGTCTTTATCTGGTCCGATTCCTAGACCATCTGTAACGATCATGAACACACGTCTAAATTTAGCCATATTTTCTCCTTTTTAAGTGGACGTTATTTCTATAATAACATCGCTAATATTTTAAAACTTTTTTTATTATTCTATAACTAATATTAAGGAAAAAAATTCTCAAAAATGAGAAATATATTCCACATTTTTAGATTTTTTGCAAAACGCAAAAACAACTAGGGAAATAAGTTTTTACATAAGATAAAAATTATTAAAAGAAAAAAATAATGCGCATCATTAATTTGCATTTATATTAATATATAAATAAGTTGAAATTCACAAAAAGCTAGATATTTGTATAAATGACTAGCATTTTTATACTTTTTTATCAACAAAAATAAACAACTAATCTATGGTAGGTATATATGAAAAAGAAAACATTACTGAAAAATATCTCTTTATTAACAGCAACGTCAACTTTAGCTTTTCTTGCTTCAAGTTGTCATGATGACAATAAGGCTTCAGTTACTGACCAATATGATGCGAAAATACAAGAATTAAAGCAAAACATTGAGGCAGAAATTAATGCTAATACTTTCTTTGTACACAATAATTTAGTTAGTGCTGCTGACTTAAATAACCTAATTGCACAATTAGATAGTGCACTTGCACAAAAAAATATTTCACAAGAACAATATCAAGCATTCGTTACTTCTAAAACTAGCCTGCTAGAACAATTTCAAGCTAATTGTGCTAAGGCTAAAAGTGAACTTATTAATGATGTCAAACAATTAGTTACTAAATTAAGCACATTAAATCCATATACTATTGGAATTGACTTGTTTAACCAAGTTACTTTAGCATTAAAACAAGCAGGAAATGATATTGAACAAGATAATCTTCCTGCTTTATTGCAAGATAAAACACAACTAAGCAACCTTTTAAGTCAAGTGATACAAGCAAGTAACTCTCATACTCATGTAGCAATCAATTCATTAATTGAACAAATTAATAGTGTCCTAGAAATAAATAAACTCTATGTTTCAAATGCTTTAGTTAGTCCTAACTCTTTAAATGGATTAAAAGAGCAACTAAACAACTTGCTACAAAATATGAATATTACTGCTCAAGAGGTGGATATGCAAACTGAAGCTGTAAATCAAGTAATTGCAAACTTTAATCAAGAATGCACAAATGCTTTAAATACATTAATTGGCCAAGTTCAAACACTAGTTGAAAAACTATCTGACATTGAAACTAGCTTGCTTTCTCCTGCCTTAGCTTCTCAAATTGCATCTTCTCTAGCTAGTGCAAAAGAAAATATTCAGACTAAAAACTTAGGCTTACTTTTAGAAAATAAAAGTGCTCTAAACAATTTACTAAAACAAGCTAGTGCTAGTCAACATCAAGCTTTAATAAGTAGTTATCAAAACTTAATTTCAAGCTTGAATACTATACTTAGTCAAAATCAAGTTTTCATAAGTAATAATTTAGTAAATCCTCAAGCACTTAATATGCTTATTGACCAATTAAACAGTGCTCTAAATCAAAACACAGTTTCTCAAGCTGGATTTGATCAAGTTAAACAAGAAGTACAACAAGCAATTGACAATTTTAAACAAGCTTGTCAAAATGCACTTACAAATACAGTTTCTAGTTTACAAGTCAAAATTGATTTATTTACTCCTCAAGTAATTGAACAATGTAAAAAAACAACACAAGAGAAAATTAATTCAGCTATCTTAAATGCTAAAAAGAATATTGCTTCCAAAGATCTAACAGCTATGCTTAGTGATTTAACTCAATTAGATTCTCTTTATACCCAAGCTCTTAAAGAAGGCAAAGACTCTCAATCACAAGTTAATTTATTAAAACAAGAAATGAACAATTTCAAACTTAAGGTAGCAAATTATCAAACCCAATACCAAGATTACCCTGAATTAGTTGCACTACTTCCAAATATTTCTAACCTACTAGAAAGCCTTAATAGTGAAACATTAAATCAAATTGCAAAAGAATTTCAAAAAGCACAAAGCACTCTAGCAGCTTGAGAAAAAGAAGCTAACATCATTAATTTTGACTCAACATTTAAAACTTGACTTAAAGCACATCCTGAGGTTAATAATAATCTTTTACAGCTTGCTAATAGCATTATTAATTCATTTGAAAATAACTTTAAACAAGGTTACATCCTTTCAAGTAATCAAATAGAAGAAGTTAAGGCATCATTTAATTTAAATGTTAACGAATTCTACAAACAATATGCTCAATCAGTTAATAATAACTATAAGGCCTTATATACTCAAGTTTCAGGTCTAATCTCTCGTCTTTTAGCTTTACCTTCAACTAAAGAAGAAGCCACTAAATATCAAGCTAAATTGCTGGTAAGGCCAGATACCTATAATACATTAGCACCTGAAAATAAGGCTCAAGTGCAAAAATCAGTTTCTAATTTATTAGATGAGATCTTACAAGCTTATCCACTAAATGTTATTCAACTTAAAGAAGATGGGCAAAAAGCTATTAATTTAGCGCTCAATCCTAAAACTACAGCAATTAATAGTGGATATGATTTAAACGTTAATAGTGCATCAATTAATTCAAGCAACTTTAATTTATATTTACAAGAAAATAACCAAGATAAAAAGATTAATATTTTATCTAAGGATTTTGGTCTTAATCCAGACAATTTTGACTTGCTACAAGTTAAATATAATTTAACTTCGCAAGATGTTTCAACTTATATTCTGAAGAATGTAACTTTTGATTTCAAACTTTCAACTCGCATTAATCAAATTAATTATGCAAATATTGAAGATTTATACAATGTTAATTATGCAACTCTTAGCCAATGATACGAAGACGACTTTAGCAAAGATGTAAACAAGAACTTTGGCGCATTATTATCTCCAAAATATCAAAAGCTAGATCAATACTTCAGATATGAAATCCAGCCTAATAGTATTCAACTTTCACAAGAAAAATTTAGCTTAAATGTAGTTATAAAGCATAAAGATCTAACTATTAAAACATTGACTTTAACTAGCAAGCAAGCTTTCTCATTTAAAAATCCACTCAATCGTAAGGTTAGAGTTTCACTAAATTGACCATTAACAAACAATCCAAACTTTAAAAACAATAATAGTAATAACTTACTATATGCTATTGCACAGCTATTCCAAAGCCAAATTTATAAACAAGATCCTAACTCTACAACTGGATTTGATCCTTCAGATTGAACTTATGTATCTAACTTAATGTCAACTGCTAATTTACCTGATAGGTATTCATCAATTAATAACCCTCAAAAGTTCAATTTATTACAAAATACCTTGCGTGTAGCTGCAAACATTTCACTTGAAGGTTATGACAAATGAGAATTAATTAACTATTCAAACTCAAATATCTTTATTTATAATGATCGCAACCATACAGCTACCTTTAAAATTAAATTTACAGGTAAAAACAAGCAACCATTCATATATGAATTAAATATCCAAACCAAAACAGGGCAACAATATTATGAAGCTAATAAAGAAATTTTCCAACTTTCTGACTATTTAAAGAAAACTAGTGAAATTTTAAAACAAGCTACTGTAATAAACCCTAAAGTTACTCACTCTAACTTTTATGCAGCAGAAGGAGCTAAAAAGCTTAATGATCTATATACATTACCTAAATTTGGAAAGTATCAAATTATCTTTAATGTATCTAACCCACATGACTATAGCGTGAACAATGTTGAAGGATATGTTGAATTGCAATATGCAGTAACACTTGATGGCAAAGTTGTTAATGATAATAGACTAAAATCCCCTAAATTTAAGCTTTATTACTTTAGACCATTAGTTTATACTGATATTAAACCAAGTAATAATAAAGCTTGATTTACTAGTGAAGACCTCAAATCACAAGGTTCAAATCAAACTGTTAAAAACCAAGTTGCTTTAATTAACTCTCACAACTTTGAGTACCGTACCCTATTTGGTAAAAGAGTCTTTGATGCTGACACTTTAATGGAAGAGCAAGCATTTGATAAATTAAATTACTTATTTAGATTCAAAGGCGAAAAAGCACCTGTAGAAAATAATGATAAATTCGATAATAAGGATTACGATGAAAAAGATAAAGGTCCTAGTGCTCCAAGTACTCCTAATACCAATGATATATCTAACCCAGATGACCAGCCACATACTGTAGATCCAAATTCATTACTTGGCAGCTATTTTGTTTACTACTATGATGTTAAGGCATCATATAACCTTAGAAGTAGAACCTCTTATATGACTTTCAAAGTTGGGTTTATTAACAAATGAAATTGAAATGATCGTTACACAACTAACGAAATCACACTTAGAAACCTAAAAAATGATTTTGCTGATGAATTTTTCCCAGACATAATCCTTAATAAGATAACTAAAGATCAATTCTATATTAGTGGTATTGAAAATATATCAGCTTCACAATTTGCATCTGATATCAAATCTAATGTTCCTCACTCATGATCACTTAACGTTAGTGCACCAGCATACAAGAAATATTTATTATACCCAGGTCAATTTAGTATTTCAGATATTAGAATGGTAGATGATAAAAATGGTCGTGCAATGATTCGTTTAGCATACCAACAAAGACCACAATTTGGTAATCGTAAGTACATAGGTGATGTATGATATGAAATTACAGGATTTAAGACTAATGCAAATGCTAATGAAGTCTCATACAGCAACCAAGATCTTTTACGCCTACCATTTAGTCAAAAAATGAAAAAAATCTTCCGTGCTAATGGAGATGTGCTAAGACTTAGAACTAATGAAACAACTGCTAAAGATAATTACTGATTGCTCAATAAAGAAACAGGTAAAGTTGAATATACTTTAGATAATAAATACTTTAAGCCTATCTTAGAGCAACAAAACAAAAACGCAACAGTTCAACTTCATCTAAATGCAAATATTAAATTCCTTGATTCAATTTCCTATGCTAGAGTATATAGCTATACTGATGGAACTCCTGGAGGAATTTGACTATCATTTAACTATGATGAACTCAAGAAAAATGGCAAGGTTGTAATTAACCAAAGCACTGAAGAAGTAATGCCTCGTGGAAGCAGCCAAAAAATAAAAATTGATTACAGTATGACTGTAACTCTAACATCTCAAGGTATGCACTTTGAATTTGGGCTAAAGAATCCACAATATAAGATTGTTCAAGACAATCCAATTGGTTCATTATATCAACCACCTTTCTTCTTTGTTCCTAATAATTTACAAAATACCTTTAATCCAAATGAAGCCTTCTTCTTTGATTACTTTGCTGGTAATATCACCTATGAATATACCAACCAAGTAGCTGATGAAGATTTTGGAAATGCTAATAGTACTAATGTAATTAGCTATAAAAATATGGATTATACTCAAGAAAATATGCCAATTGTGCTTTCTAATAAAGACTCATTTGCAGATCCATTTAAATATAATCCAAACCAAATGCTAAGCTACAAACTGCAAGATGGATACAAGTTTAATAACGAATACCTTAATAAAGCTTATGTAGCCACATCCCCAGTGGCTCAAGACCTCATGTCAAGATCCTTTGCCATGAACTTTGGTAGTGGAATGATGGTAGCCAAAGTAAATTCTGATCCTAATGACGGAAGATTCTATGCTTTAACTAACCACCACGTTATAAATAATGATAAAAATAATCTAACTCCTGAAAAAAGTACTATGAATGCTGGAACTGCTCCAACTGTAGCTGGACTTGATTTTGGCAACAATGTGGATGCTGGATTTAGTTACTGAAGTGGACTATATAACCAAGGTACACATGTCCAAGTAGTTTGATCAGGAATTAATCAAGTTGGATATAACTCTCATTTTGACCCTAACACACAAGTATTTAAGACTGGAATTTTAAATACTCATCAATTTTTAGATGTCACATTAATAATCTTTGATGCCAACAGTCTCATTCAAAGTTTAAAAGCTGAAGGTAAATTCCAAACAGCAATGTGATATCAAAATTGATTTAACCTTAAGAATTTAAACTTCTTACCATTTTTAGAAAAACAATCACCTAACCGTAATAAGAACATCCAACAAGGTCTATTTAATGGATTCCCTTATGGAAAACAATCAACCTACATTATTCACAGAGATGATCCTGGATTTGAAACTGACAGTTTCAAAAAGCAAACTCCATATGAACCAACATACTATAATGCTGGTAACTCAGGAACCGGGGTTATGAATAATGATGGTGAATATGTAACTACAATTAACTCAGGAGGGCCATTGTGACTACTAGTTGGTAAAAATGGTGCTTATAACACTGGTAAAGATTGATTTAACTTCTATGGTGTAAATGAAAATGGTCAAAATCCTCTTGACCTACTTAACTATCATTCAATGGCTCGTAATATCATGAGAATGAATGCTTTTGATCCAGATCTTTATGATATTCCATGATTCTTTAAACAATGAAATAAAAATTAAGCGCTATCATGGCGCTTTTTTGTATAAAAAAGCTACCTTGCCAATACAAAATAGCTTAATAATTATAATTTTCCTTGTTTAATTTCAGACTTAATAGTTTCGCTAGCTTGTACTAGTAAAGATTGGTTTCTAGCATCTCATTGAGTATGTCCAGCTCCATCTACTAGGTGTAAATCAACATTGGTTAAGTGTTGAGATACTAATCAAGCTCCAATTGGACGAGTATCAATATCTTGACGTCCATGAACAATGATTGTACGAATATCTTTAAATTTATCTATATTGTCTAAAATGTAATTATCATTTGGGAAAAATGAATTGTGCATAAAATAGTGTGATTCTAGCAATGCAATTTGATAATCATGCTTATAGTTAGGTTTTAAATTAGCCTTATTAATTGAAACAACTTCTGATTCTCAATTAGCAAATAAATCAGCTGCTTGTTTACGTTTAGCTTCATCACTTCCAATTAGTAAGTTATAGTATTTTTCTAAAATACTATTTCCTTTTTCATTAGCTACAAATGCTTGATATTTAGCAAAGTAATCTGGATAGAAAACATCAGCTCCCTTTTCATATAAGAAGTCAATATCTTCTTGACGAGCTAAAAATACACCACGTAAAATTAATGCTTTAACATTTTTAGCATACTTAATTGAATAGCACATTGCAAGTGTACTTCCTCATGAACCACCTAGAATTACAACTTTACCTAAATTTAGGTGTAGACGTAACTTTTCCACATCTTCTACTAATTCTTGAGTAGTATTATTTTTTAACTCACAATATGGAAGTGATTTACCAGCACCACGTTGATCAAATAGTACAATTTTATAAAATTCAGGATCAAAGAATCTTCTACATTTAGCTGAAGTACTTCCTCCCGGACCACCATGGAAGAAGAATACAGCTTGCCCATTAGGGTTTCCACTTACTTCATAGTAAATTTTATGAATATTGTCTACTTGTAAGTAACCTGTTTCATAAGGTTCAATATTAGAAAATAGTTTCATTGTTTTCTTCTTGTCTTGAGAATACATAGTGACCTTTTTCAGTAACTAGAACATCATCTTCAATTCTAGCTCCCCCAAGTCCTTCAATGTAGATTCCTGGTTCAACTGTTAAAATCATACCTGGTTCTAATACTCATTGTGACATAGGTGAAATTGATGGTCATTCGTGAACATCAATTCCAAGTCCGTGACCTGTTGAGTGAACAAAGTAGTCTCCATATCCTTTAGCTTTAATGTAATCACGGCAAACTTTGTCAACATCACTAGCTTTCATTCCTGGTTTAACACTTGCTCTACCAGCTGCTGCTGCTTCTTTAACAATGTTTAAGATTTCTAATGCTTTAGGATCTTTTACTTTATCTTCTCCACCTAGAATTCATGTTCTAGTAATGTCAGCTGTATATCCTTTATATCTAGCACCAAAGTCAACTTTTAATAAGCAACCTTCTTCAAGTTTCTTATCAGTTGTGTGGTGGTGAGGTTCAGCTGAAGAAGAAGCTGTTGCAATAATTTCATCAAATCCTTCTTTATCTCCACCATGCTTCTTAAGTAAGAAGTTTAAATAAGCACCAGCTTCTTTTTCACTCACACCTGGTTTAACTCATTGTTTAAATTCTTCTAAAGCTGAAAGTGAAATATCAATTACAGCTTGCATAATTCTTAATTCGTCTTTTGATTTAATAACTCTTAATGTTTGAGCATCGATTCATTTGATTTCTTCAGGGTTTACCATTTTAACAATGCGATCTTGTACTTCTTTTGTTAAATAGTTCTTTTCTAAAGCAATTTTCTTGTATCCCCTTTTAGCAAATCATTCAGCTAATGAGTTACCTTTAATTAAAACTACATCTACATTTTTAGCATTGTTTCTGCAGTATTCAATATATCTTCCATCAACAAATAATGTAGCTTTATCTCTTTCAATAGCAATAAAACCATCTGTTGTTTGAACACCAGCATATCATAATCTAGTTTGAGGAGCTTCTGAAATTAATACTTCAACTCCAGTTTCATCAAACATTTCATTTAATTTTCTTTTGTCCATAAAAGTCTCCTTATATTTAATAGTGATTTAATTATATTACTAAGTAGTTAAATTAATACAAGAATAAAAAAATTCAGCATTTGCTGAATTAGGAATTTAAAAAGAAATACTATTTCTTTTCTTTGTGGTTTGTGTGAGCATTACATTTTGAACAGTATTTTGAAAGTTCAACTTTTTCTGGATGGTTTTTCTTATTTTTCTTAGAAATATAGTTTTCCATTTTACATTCTGTGCACACTAATGTATAACCTTCTCTTGCCATATTTTGCTCCTTTTCTTTTTTAAATTGATATCAATAAAATTCTTAACAATTATAGCAAAAAAACCAAACTTTTAAGCGATAATTTCACGAATACAGTGCTTTTTTTAGCCCCGAGATATTGTGTTAAACATTATATTATAAGTAAAGATCATTTTTTTATGATACAAAAGTGACCAAAAATTGATTTTTTTAGCTAAGTATGCTATTTAGATTTGAGAAAAAAATAAAAAAATTAAGATAAATGACCAAAAATGCTTCAAAAAGTTAAATAAAAAAATGATTTTTATTCCTAAAAAATAGGAATATTCATGTAAAATATACAATTTTGTTTTTTTAGTAAGTTTTTTTCTATACCCAGCCTGTTTTTTTTTTTTTTTTGAATACAATATTTATGTATTAATACACTTAAGTAATATCCAGATATAGGATAAATACAAATAAATACGAAAAAAGGACATAAAAAATATTATGAAAAACTTTAAATCAATAATTTTTTCATTAGGATTAGCTGGAGTTGCAGTAGCACCTATGGTTGCTTGCCAATGCCAACCAGAAGCTAAACCTGTTAAAAAAGAAGATGCTTCAAATTCAATTAAAGCGCCTATTATTGCATCATATAAATCAATTAAAGATGGTTTAACAACAGATGCTCAAAAAGCTGCTTTAGATGCATATGTAAATAAAGAAGCTGAAGGATTAGCAGCTCAAAGCTTAGCAGTGTTAAATGCTGTTTCAGGTGTTTTACCAGAAGCTCAAAACAAAACAGTTGCTGAATTATACAACTTAGTAGCTCTAAAATTAAACTCAGCTCTTGTTGAAGTATTACAAGCTTCATTAGCTTCAACAGCAACAGGAACAGGAATTGAAAGAGTTAAAAACGCTTTAAGTGCAGAAAAAATGACAGCTATCAAAAATGAAGTTGCTGACATCTTAATTGCCAACTCTGACAAAATCGCAAATGTTGGAAAAGCTATTTTTGAAACATTAAAAACAAACGAAAGCACAAAAAACATTACAACATTAGATGCATTCATCAATGGTATGACAACTTTCTTCAATACTGAAATCAAAGCAGTTGCAAACCAAGTTAAATCATTAACTGTTGAAGGAAACGCAAGCATGGCTGTTTTAGATCAATTCAAAGCTTTAATGCCTGAACTTAAAACAAAAGCTACAGCTAAAGCACACGAATTATTAACACAAGAAGCTGACTACAACGCAGTTAAAGCAGTGTTAAAATCAAAATATGAAGCATTAGAAGCTTCAGTTAAATCAAATGTTGCTTTATTAGTTTCTACAACAAAAGAACTTGCTGAATTAATCAACACATTAACAGCATCTACAGCTACTACAACAGAAGCTAAATAATTACTTAAAATTATAAGAAAGGAAAAGTTAATGTCTTTATAAGCACATTAACTTTTTTGTTATGAAAAGGAAAACAAGCAAACTTTTATTAGCATTAATGCCAGCCTGGTCACTAACAGCATTAGCTGCATCTTGTAACAACCCAGCAGCAAATGATAATGCCAATTCAAATCAACAATTAAAACAAGATCTTAAAGCGCAACTTAATACTGAAGCAAATGGTTATACTATCTCATTAAAAGATAACTCACTATTAGCTAAATTACCATCAGAAATTACTTTTGATAACTTACAAGGGATCAATTCGAATAAAAATAATGACTTTATTTTCCAATTTACTGGAGAACTAGTCCCAAGCCAAAGAGATGGAAGTTTACAAGTTTCTTTCTATGTTAGAGCTATGGATCCAGAAACTAAAAAATGAGTATACTCAGATGTTAAAGCATTTACTCTCTCAGGTTTCAAAAATGATAACAATTTAACTGATGAAGCCTTGGAGCAAGCTAAACTAGAAATTAAAGCGCTTGATTACAAAAGCATGTTGCCAAGTGAAGCTGCTCAAAGAGATTTCATTTCTTTAACTAACTACAATAAAGATTTATACAAAGCAAATATTGAATTAGTTCCTGCTGATGAACCAGGTTACTTATGCGTTTACTATAAACTTGAAAATATTGCTTCCCAATATAATACAAAAGTAATGCTACAAGTTATCAAAGGATTTAAAACATCACTTGAATATAATAAAGAGCAAACTAAAGTTAGCCTTAATAATCAAATCAATTCAATTGCTCGCTTAACTGTGGCAAATTCAATTGATAAGGATGAAACAAAAGCTAGCCAAATTAATAATAATGAAGTTATCTTCCCACAATTACTAGATGCTACAGCAAATATTATTGAAAGCTCTTTTGATGATGAAAAAGGTACATATACAGCTAAATTTGAATTAGTTTCAACTATTTATCCTGAAATTAAATCTGAAGAAAAAACTATTACAATTTCAGGTTTCTTAACTAATGGACAAATAATTAATAAAGCTGACAATAAATTTAGAAAAGAACTACATAACTTTATTGTAGCTAACCCTATAGCATTCCAATATAAAGAAAACGAAAATAGAGATCACATATTACCATCAAGCACAAATGATGCTGATTTTAAGGCATTAAATGTTCCTCAAGGCTTAATTCTTCATGTTAAATCTCTTAATAAAGATGATTCTAATGGTATTGTTTCAATTATTTATACAGTTTCACGTTTAAACCCTGATACAAATAATGTTGTCGAAACAAATGAAGAACAAGTTGCAACAATCAATGATTTCTACACACAAAGACAATTAGAAATTGATACCGAACAAGCTCGTTTAAATCAAGAAATTAGCAATTTTAACTTAACTTTATTAGATACTGTTAATAAGGCAGAAGTCAAAGCAAGTGCAATTTCAAAAATCAGCTTCGATACAAATAATCTTCCTCAAGATGCAAATTTACAAATCACATTCGAACCTAATGATGATAAAGGAGAAGTAGTAGTTACATATGCATTCATTTCAACTAAGCCAACCTTAGGATCAATCAGCTCATCAACTAAAAAAATAGTTCTAAATAACTTTTTAACAAATGAACAAGAAAAGATTAATAATCTAGCTAATGAGTTTAGTTTAGATACATCAAATATTTCATTAGACCCTGCAGTTTATAATAAAAGATCATTTGAAAAACTTTATTTAGATAAAAACACTAATGAGCCATACCAAATTACAGATAAAATAAAATCATTAGTTGTTAAGTCTATTGATGGTGCTAAATTTGAAATCACTAAATTTAACTATAATATAGATTTAGAAAACGATGTGTTCAATTTTGATTTCGATATCAAACTATATAGCAATGTAGATAAAACTGTTGAATCAAATACTAAACATATTAGTGTTAACATGATACCAATCATTGCTCAAAGATTTTTACCAATCTACCTTAAAAAAGGAATTTATATTTTAGAAACTAGCTATGGCAATGGCATAGCTAGAAAACTAAAACCTAGCTTAGTAAATCAAGATTTATCACTTTTATTTTCAATAAATGCTGGAGGAGGTTGAAATAAAAGACCAAGTGATAAAATAACCTTAAAATCAACAAATGATGATAAAGGTGAGCTGACTATTACAGTTACTTCTAAAATGGGAGAATATATCACTTCAAAAGATTTTATTATGACAGGCTTTTTAAATAGCAATCAATATCAAGAATATATTGATAAACGAAACAGTATTAGAGAGAAGTTAAATGGTTTAGTAAGAAATTATGATCTAAATACTAATAAGGCATTTTTGAAAGCAGTGGAAAATAAAAATCCACAAGAAATCACACCAGAGTTATTAAATGGAATCAGACTATCAGACCTAGATGCTCAGTTAACTCTAGTCCCTAGTACTTTAAATGTGCAAAAACAAACTCATTCATTTACTGCAAAATATAAGCTCAAAAGCACAGAAAATAAATTTGAGGATGTTATATCAGATGAAATAGGGATAGTTATGTACAATAAACTATTTGATACAGCTATATTTGGCAAAATATATGATGACAGCATGGAAAATATAGTTACAGAAGTAACAAATGTAGAATCTGAATATAATAAAAAACTTTCTAAAACTACTAAAATACCAGCAAACAGAATGGAAAGATTTAATTCTATTAAAAAAGAACTATTCACAAAGATACAAGAAAAAATGAGCAATGCATCTATAAAATCTACAAGAGATTTCTTTAATGCTACTCTTGCAGATAAAGAAGATTTATTAAAAATATACACCTTCTTTGACAGTTTACTTATTATTAATTCTAATATGAATATTATTTCAGATATGTATGGTGGTATATATACTACTCCAACAAGTTCGTTATCATGACTGGTTACATTTATTGGTGGTACAGTAGTAACTGCTGCTAAAATGATCCATGGATACTATTTAGAGCCTTTATTTGATAATGTCTTTAATTACTTAAAAAATAATTCGCAAACTTTTACAAATATATTAAATGGCAAAGTTGAAAATGAAGTTAATAATCATCAATTTAACACCGATATTAATAAAGTTAAATTGGCAGAATCTATCAAAAGCATTCTTCTAGAAACATTTAATAATTATGTTGATTTCTACTTAAATATTGATTGACAATATATGGTTGATGGCAAAAAGATTAATGTGCAATCTAACAGATACCGTAAAACAATAGAAACATGGCCAAAACTAAAACCTGGTCGTACATGACTAACAACTAACTGAGCAGATATCTGAAGTTCAAATCGTCACAACAGTAAACTAGAAACACTTATTTCTCAATTAACAAATGAATATAAATTATCTGATTCTGATACTGACTTTATATCAAAATTAATAAAAGAGTTAGCTTTCCCTATATTCAACATTGGTAAAAATTACTCCGATGTAATGTATAATGACTTATTAACAATTGCATATAAGTTATCAGGAAATAAGGAATAATCCATAACACCATTAGCTCCATGCTATGGTGGCTAAAATGCAATTTCC